>DATHGL010000147.1:0-3994 GCA_035317625.1 Gemmatimonadales bacterium
TCGAGTACGACCAGCGGACGTCGCAGCCCGCGAGCCTCGGGCCGTCAGGTGGCTACCAGGTGCGGCGGCGGCAGGATCGCGTCCTGTATGGCGACGTGCTGTTGAGCGCGCAGCGTACGCTGACGCCCGCACTGGGCCTCAGTCTCCAGGTCGGCGCCGCGACGACGCGGAACCGCACCGGTGAAACGGCGGCGTGGACCAACGGTGGACTGGTCGCCGAGAACTGGTTCAGCGTGAACAACTCGTCGAGCACGCCGGGTCAGTACGCGGGGCGAGCCGCAGACCGCACGGACGGGGTGTTCGGCAGCGCGACCCTCTCCTATCGCGATTTCCTCTACCTGACCGCCACGGGGCGGAACGACTGGACCTCCACGCTGCCGCCCGAGAGCAACTCGTACTTCTATCCGTCGGTCGGGGCGAGCTTCATCTTTAGCGACGCGTTCCGGCTTCCCTCGCAGATCTCCTCAGGCAAGGTCCGCGTCAACTACGCGGAAGTGGGACGCGGCGCACCGCGCTACCTCGCGAACAACGTCTACAGCTTCACCAGCTGGGACGGCGGCGTGCTCCTCAACAGCTTCTCCACGACCGTCCCCCCGCTGGCGTTGAAGCCCGAACGCAAGCAGGAGACCGAAATCGGGCTCGAGATGGGTTTCCTCGACGAGCGCTGGCACGTGGATGGCTCCTTCTATCACCAGCGTAACGTGGACCAGATCATCCCGCTCGCCATCGCCGCGAGTTCTGGAGCCACCAACGTCGTCGTGAACGCCGGCCTCATGACGAACACAGGACAGGAGCTGCAGCTCTCCGGACTTCCCATTCGCACGGGCGACTTCCAGTGGAGCACCACGGTGAACTTCAGCCGGAACCGGAACGAGGTCCGGCGGCTCGCGGCCGGGCTCGAGACCCTCGTGCTCCAGAACTTCGAGGACAACCTCTACATCGAGGCGCGACCCAACCACCCGTTCGGCGAGATCTACGGGTACGACGTCCGGCGCGCACCCGGCGGCCAGAAGATCGTGGACCAGAACGGCTTCTACGCCAAGAGCGACACGCTGAGTCTGGTCGGCAACATCATGCCCAACTGGCTCGGCGGCCTGAACAACACGTTCCAGTACAAGGGCTTCTCCCTGTCGCTCCTCTTCGACGTTCGCATGGGCGGCAACTACGCCAGCATGTCGGACTATTACGCGCTCGCCACCGGGAGGGCCAAGGAGACGCTGTTCGGTCGCGACCAGGCGCACGGCGGGCTGCCGTACTACATCGACCCCGCCGGGAACTACGTCCAGCTCCCGAGTCACGACGCCGTCGCGCCAGGCGGGGCGATGGTGTTTCACGACGGGATCATCCTGCCCGGTGCAAATGAGGTGCTCGACGCGAGCGGCAACGTCGTCGGCTACGCGCCGAACGACCACCTGGTGCCCGAGTGGGAGTACTACGAGACGAACTTCGACTGGAAGAATCAGGGGATCTATCCCCGGGTCGTGTACAAGAACAACTACATCAAGCTGCGCGAGCTGACGCTGAGCTTCGACCTGCCAGCCGCGTGGGCGCGGCACGTTCCCGCCCGAAATCTCCGGCTGTCCATCATCGGCCGGAATCTGTTCTACCTGTACAAGACCGTCCCCAACATCGACCCCGAATCCGCCACGTCCACCGTGGACTACCGCCAAGGGCTGAACGACTACGGCGCCTACCACCCGACGACACGCAGCATCGGGTTCAAGATCACGGGCTCGTTCTGAGATGAGGACGCCAATGACAGACACCATCGCAAGGACCGCTCGTCTCCTGGCGCTCCCGGTGATCGCCCTCGCCTCGGCGACGGGGTGCAGGGATGCGTACGACTCGCTGTTCCTGGACCCGGACAAGTCCACGACGGCACGGATCGAATACGTGTTCACTCAAGGCCTCATCGACACGGACTTCCCGATTCATTACGGTGAATGGTACTGGCAGGTCTACAACAACGTCGCCGCGTGGGCGCAGGTGTCGGGCACCGTCAATGACGTGAACATGATGCGGCCCGTCAGCGATCAGTGGCAGAACACGTGGATCGACTACTACACGAAAGCCGCGATGGACATGCGGGAAATCCGCGTCCTGTACGACGCGCTCCCGGAGGGCCAGAAACCCAGCTACGAGGTGTACGTTCACCTCGCCCAGATCGTGAACGCGTTCGCGACGGCGCGGACCACCGACCTGTGGGGCGACATCCCGTACTCCGAGGCGTTCACCGCGCGCCAAGCGGTCGGCCAGAACCTGTTTCCGAAGTTCGACTCCCAGGCGTCGGTGTACGACGCCATCCTGGCGGATCTGAAAGGCGCCTCGGACGCGCTGGCGAGTCTGACCGTCGTGCACCCCGCGCTGGCGACGCAGGACCTCCTGCTCGAGGGAGACGTGATGGGCTGGCGGGTGTTCGCCAACTCCCTGCGGCTGCGCCTGGCCATGCGGCTGTCGGAGGTGGATCAGCCCAAAGCCCAGGCCATCGTGCAGGAGATTCTCGGGAGCCCGACCGCCTACCCGTTGGTGGAGACCAACGCGCAGAACGTCGCCTGGTACATGGATCGCACCTGGATCTTCGACCACAATTCCCTGGGGAACCGCAGCCGCGCGACGAGCGAGCTGCCGCAAAGGGTGTGGGCGCCGAAGCTGATGCTCGACATGATGGTCACCAGCAATGATCCGCGCCTCCGGGTGGTGTTCGACACCGTGTTCCACGATACGAGTGCCACGCCCCGCTACGTGGGCCTCCCGTCGTCGCCCGACGCGCAACCAGCGACGGTCGACAGCACGCGCTTCTCGCGCCTCAACGTGTGGATGTTCCGTCGCAACGACATGTTCCCGGGCTTCGTGATGACGGCGGCGGAAGTGTCGTTCTTGAAGGCCGAGGCGTACATGCGCGGCTGGGTTGCCGGCGGGGCGGCGGCGGCACAGGCGGCGTACGAAAACGGTTTGCGTCAGTCGATCACGATGTATTACGACACCTACAACGCGAACACCCTGGCGCCCGACGTCGCGGCCCCCTCAGATTCCGCCGTCAGCGTGTTCCTCAGCGACTCCACGGTGGTCTACGACGGGACGCTCGAGCGCATCGCCACACAGAAGTGGATCCACTTCGGGATCGTGCAGCCGTACGAGGCATGGGCCGAGCTCCGACGCACCGACTACCCCGTACTCCCGCCCGACCAGCTCGGCGGGCGGCCGCTCCAACGGACCGTCCGCATCGTATACCCGTCGACCGAGATCACGAACAACAGCCGGAACTACGAGGTTGTGCGGGCGAAAGACACGCCGACCACGCGCGTCTGGTGGGACGCAAGGTGAGCTACGGAAGCGCGGGCGGGTACAAGAGCTGCGCCCGATGCGATAGAACCACATCGCCCGGGAGCTTGCGCAGCAGCTCACCGTAGCGCGCGCTCCCGTCCGCATACGCGACTCCGGCGCGCTCGAGCAGCAGCACCGCCCAGTCCGACTCGGCCGGCGCGATCTGCTGGCCGGGCCACTTGAGCGCCGTATCGGCGTAGGGCACGAGGTAGGCGAGCGCCTTCCGGATACTCCCCCCGCTACCCGGCGCCTCGTAGGACCAGAGGTCCACGCCCACGGTGCGCGCCAGCTCCGCCAGGCGGCACAATCCCTCGAGGTTCATCGCGCTGTACGAGAGCGAGCGGGTACGGACCAGCTCGAACGGCTGGCGGCCGTCGGCCGTGACCTGAGCGCCGATCCGCCGGGTCTTGCTCGCCTCGAGCGTGGAGCGCGCGAGCGCGCTGTCCCCGGTGAGCAGCGCCAGCGCCGCGATCTGTGCGTCGTACCACGTCCCGTGATTGTTGCGCGCGGCTGCTTCGGCCTTCCCGATGTCACTGGTTCGCAGCCACTGGAGGTAGGCGGACATCCAGGCGCGCATCCCCTGCGCGTCCGAATCTCTCCAGCTCGGCGACCGCTCGAGCATACCGATCGCGTCCACCACGCCCACGAGCGACCGGCTCTCGATGATTCC
>DATHGL010000148.1:0-17052 GCA_035317625.1 Gemmatimonadales bacterium
AATTCTGCGCGAGCCCCCAGGTCTGGAGGTAATTCGGGAGCATGACGGCGACCTTGTCGCCAGGCTCGATCAAGCGCCAGCAGACGACGAAGTTGGCCTCGGCGCTCCCCGTCGTGACCAGGATCTGGTCCGGCGAGACCCCCGGATACAACGCGGCGATGCGGCCGCGCAGGAGATCGGTGCCGTTCGACTGACTGTAGCCGAGCCGCACTCCCAGCAGCGGCCCCGCGGATGCGCCGGCGAGGTCGAGTAGCTCCTGAATCGAGAGCGGGTGCACACCGGATTCGGACAAGTTGTAGCGCACCCGGTTCTCCCAGGTGCTCTGCCAGCGCTCCAGCTCGAACGCAATGAAACGCAACGGACCTCCAGGTGTCGGGGGCTAGGTGTCGGGTGCCAGAAAACTGAGGTCCTCCGGCCGTTCCAGCCAGTAATCGGGCTCGAGGTCCTGCAGGTGCGACCGATCGAACGGCCCCCACAGCACGGCGGCCGTTTTCACACCGGCGGCGCGGCCGCATTCGAGGTCGTGGCGCGAGTCGCCGATGAATACGGCGTCCCCGGCGAGCCTGCCCAGGCGCTCGAGCGCTGTGAGGACGGGCTCGGGGTGCGGTTTGGGATGCGTGACCTCGTCCGCCCCGACGATCACCGTGAACGCGTCCTCGAGCCCGGCGACCCGGAGCCCGCGGACGGCGCCGCTGCGGAGCTTACTCGTCACCAGACCCAGCGCCTTGCCGCGGCGCTCGAGCGCGCGCACGGCGTCGACCACGCCGTCGTACGGGCGTACCAGCGCGTCGTGATGGGTGAGGTTGTACGCGCGGTACGTCGCGACCATCGCCTCGATCTCGGCGGGATCCTCGGTGAAGTGCCGGAACTGCACCCACAGCGGCGTGCCCAGACCGTTCATCCACACGTCGTCCCCGGGCTCGTGCCCGCGATGGATGCGCATCGTGTGACGGTAGGAGCGAAGGATCAAATCGATGGAGTCGATGAGTGTGCCGTCGAGGTCGAACAGAAAGGTGGAGTGAGGCACGCCGGAAGGTAACTTTGGGAGACCCAAAACCCCATGCACAACTTCGAGATCGTCCTCACGCTGCTCGTCGGCGTCACCTTCCTGGCGTTGGTGGCGCGGCGCCTGGACGTGCCCACGCCCGCCATGCTCGTCACCGGGGGACTGCTCGTCGCGCTGCTCCCGGGCCTGCCCACGGTGCAGTTCGACCCGCAACTCGTGTTTCTGGTGTTCATTCCGCCGCTCCTGTATCGGGCCTCGTTGCTGGTCTCGTATCGCGACGTACGGGCCAACTTTCGGCCGATCCTGTCACTCGGTGTGGGACACGTGCTGTTCGCGACCATCGCGGTGGCCTGCGTCGCGCACAGCGCGGTTCCTGGCCTGCCGTGGGCGTCGGCGTTCGCGCTCGGCGCCGTCGTCTCGCCACCCGACGTCGCCGCCGCGACGGCGTTCATGCGGCGGCTGCCGATGCCGCGGCGCGTCGTGACCATCCTCGAGGGCGAGAGCATGATCAACGACGCGACCGCGATCGTTGCGTACCGCGTGGCCGTCGCGGCCGCGGTGACCGGCACGTTCTCGCTGATGGGCGCGAGCGGGCGGTTCCTGGTGGTGGGCGCGGGCGGCGTCGTGGTGGGTCTGGCCGTGGGGTGGCTCATGGGTGCGGTTCGCCGCCACATTCATGATCCCGAGGTCGAGAACACCATCTCGCTGCTCTCGGGCTACGCGGCCTATCTCCCCGCCGAACACTTCGGCGTGTCCGGGATTCTGGCGGTGGTCGCCATGGGGGTGTACCTGGGGCGCGTGGGGCCCCGGTTCGTGGCGGCGGACACGCGGGTTCAGAACGCCGGCATGTGGGACGTCGTCGTGTTCGTGCTCGAGGGGCTCGTTTTTGTCCTGACGGGTCTCGCGCTGCGGCCCGTTCTGGAAGGCCTGACCGGCGCAGCCGCGCTCCAGCTGGCGCGGGCGGCAGTCCTCGTGAGCCTCGCCGTGGTCATCGCGCGGCTCCTGTGGGTGTACTTCGCGGGGAACTTTCGCTGGCTCTTGGGCCGGCGGCTACGGCCGCGCGAGCCGCGGCCGCGGCGGCAGGTGCTGACGGTCGTGGGTTGGGCCGGCTTGCGCGGGGGCGTGACGCTCATCCTTGCCGACTCGATCCCCACGGCGACCGCCGCCGGCACACACTTCCCCGGCCGTGACACCATCATCGCCCTCGCATACGCCGTCATTCTCGTCACGCTGCTCGGGCAGGGGTTCACGCTCGCACCGCTGCTCCGGTGGCTGGACGTGCGCGAGACGGGTGAAGAGGAGCAGCGGGAGGAGATCGCGGCGCGGCTGCGCGCCGCCGAGGCGGCGCTGGCGCGGCTCGAGGAGCTGGCGGCGGAGCCGTGGATGCACGCCGACGCGCTGGCCCTGACGCGCGATCGCTACCGCTATCGCGCTCGCCACCTGCAGGGCCATGCGAGCGGCGCCCTCGAGAACCCCGTGGAGATCAAGTCGGCGGCGCAGCAGCGGCTCGCGCGCGAGGTGCTGGTCGTGGAGCGGCGCGAGCTGCTCCGCCTGCGCGACGACGGCGCGATCAGCGACGCCGTGATGCGACGCATCCAGCGCGAGCTCGATTACGAGGAGTTGCTGCTCCATCACGAGTGAGCGCTCAACCGAGGGCCATCGCGGCCACCAACTCGACGTGCGGAGCACCCACATCGGGCTCGAGCGGCGGCAGCCGCTCGTGCCACGCCAGCACGTCGCCCAGCGACAGCGGGGACCGGCGCGCCAGGAGATCCTCCAGCAGCAGCTCCTCACCGGCGGTCATCCCGGGCGTGAGACGAGACACGAGCCCGTCGAGTCGGGCCAGCTCGGCGTGACGGCGCTGGACGGCCGCGCGCCGCGCGGCGGCGAGCACCCAGGGGATCAGCCGCCGGCTCAACCGGTCGCGGTGGGCGGCACGCCAGCGGGCCTCCTCGACCGCGGTCAGCCGGCCGCGCATCAGCGGCGCCGCATCACGGATCGCCCGCTCGATTGTCGCGCGGTCGCACGGTACGGGCCCGGCCCCGGCCGCCCGCTCGAGCAGCGCGGCCGCGCGCGCGGGGTCGGCGCGCACGCCGCCGGCGGTGACGACCAGGCCTTCCACCTGGCCGCCGACCTGCACGACCAGCACGACCGTCGGCTCGTCTGCCGCGACCGCGGCGTAGCTGCCGGCGGGGGCGGAAGGCTCGGCGCCGGCCGCCACGCGTTGCAGGCGATCGCACCAATCGAGCGCATGCCGGCCGGCGCCAGCTCGAGCCTGGACGCGTCGCTTCGCGACCAACCGACGTTCGCTGGCGAGCGCGTCCGCGAGCGGCGCAGGCGGGAGGAACGTGACCGTCTCGATGTGCCGGTGGGGCGAGGTCGCGCGATCGATGCGACCCACGCGCTGCGCCAGCCGGGCGGGACTCCAGGGCAGGTCGTAATGAATCACCCGCGCGGCGTCCTGCAGGTTCAGGCCCTCGCTCAGGAGATCGGTGGCGATCAGCACGTCGGTCGCGAGCGCCGCAACCGGGGCCGGCGCGCCCTGCGCCTGCGGCGCGAACGCGCGTAGCACCTCCTCCCGGCGGGCGGGCTCGCTCCCGAACCAGCCCCGCTCTCCCGTCACCGCGGCGACGCGACATCCTCGCAGGCGGCGCATCAGATGACGCGAAGTAGCCCGCGCCTGGACAAACACGATCGTCTTCGCGCCGCGCTCGGTGAGGACCTGGGCGAGGGCATCGGCCTTCGGGTCGGATGGGGACGTCGACAGCCCGCGGATACGGCGCACGAGGTCACGGTCTCGTTCGGTCGGGGCGCTCAGGCCGGGCGGCAGCACCAGCGGGAAGAAAGCGAGCTGCAGGTCGTCGGCTGCGGTAGGGAACAGCCGCCTGAAATCCTGACGCCCGAGCGACGTCCCGTCCGCCGCCGCCGCCGCGCGCAGCTCGAGGAACGCCTCGTACCGGGCGAGACTCGAGCGAAATGCAGGTAGACTCGAGGCGAGGCGCGACAGGAGAACCAGCCGGAACAGGGCCGCCGCCTCGTCTCCCGCCTCGAGCTGCGCGATGGCCCCGACGAGCGCCGCGAGCTGGGCGTCGGGCGCCGCCCCGATCCGGATCGCCTGGTGTGCGGCGCGCTCGGGAAAGGAGAGCGAAGCGGAACCGGCGGTGTAGCCTGCCCGCACCCGCTCGCGCGAGCGCGCCACACACAGCCGGGCGGCCGCGGCCGCCAAGGCCCGCGGGTCGACGTCCCCCCGCGCTGCGCGGCACAGCGACGGCACGCCCAGCGCCGTGAGATCGTGGTCGCGAAGAAACAGGCGGAACAGGTGGCACAGATCACCGATGCGGTTTTGCACCGGGGTGGCGGTGACGAGCAGGACCTGCGAACCCACGACCAACCGGGCGAGCGCCCGGTAGCGGTGCGTGCCCGGGTTTCGGAAGCGGTGCGCTTCGTCGACGAGAAACAGGCGGACGGTTGGACGGTCGGACAGGCGGACGGTTGACGTGCTCAGCGCTTCGTGCGTCACGATCTGCGCTTGAACCCGGTGTTCCTCGAGAAGGGCACGCCACTGCTGCACCAGCACGGCCGGCACGACCAGTGCGAAGGGCTCACCCGGCGCGAGCGCGACCGCCAGCGCGACGTACGACTTGCCGAGGCCGACCGCATCCGCGAGCAGCGCACCGCGGTAACGCGCCAGAATGCCGGCCAGCCGTTCCGCGGCGGGGACCTGGTGCGGGGCGAGCCACGTCGGCCACGGGTGGGGTGCTGCGGGGCCAGTCGACGCGAGGTCGAGCAACGCGCGCGCTGCGAGCGTCGCGACCGCCGCCGGCGAGCCGACCGCCCCCGGTGCGAGCAGGCAGGCGAGCGGCTCGGCGAGCGGTGCCAAGTGCTCAGAAAGGATCCGCGGCGGCGGCATCCAGGGCACGGCGGTCGGCGGCATCGAGCTCGTACAAGTCGGCGATTGTGTCGTCGTCGGCCGCGCTCCGCCGCCCCTGATCGGCCAGGGCATGCCACGCCGCCGCATCAGCGTGCGGGAGCGGAAGTCCCCGAACGACGCGCGCGTTGAAGCGCCGGAAGCCACCGCGCGCGGGATCGGCGGAGAGCCGCGCCAGCGCGGTCAGCCAGCGCGAGTTGAAAAGGGCCGCGAGCGCATAGGCGTCGTCCGGCGCCCGGGTCGCGATGCCGTACACGGTGTTCAGGGGAACGACCTCCCCGGCGGGGACGGCCGCCGCAAGTCGCTGGGCGAGATCGGGCCAGATCACGCGGTGCGGGGCGTTGGCGAGCGCGGTGCGGAACACCTGCCAGGCCGGGCCTGCGCGGTAGTCGCTGCGGCGCCTCAAGCGCTCGAGATGGGGGTCGAGCGCGCGGGCCAGCTCGGGCGAGAGGCGGGCGAGGGGCCGGCCGTTGGGGGAGTGAGTCCATAGCAGGTGCAGCTGCGGGGTCGCCCGCCACGGCCGGACGTCCCGGCCGCGGACGGCGGGCCGCGTCGCCGCGCCCGGCTGGGAGACGAGGAACACATCGTCTGCCCCGGTCTTCACGCCGAGCTGCGGGCTCCAGCGGTCGCCCACGGTCGGGAAAGCGGCTCGCAGGCGGCGCGCGACGGTGGTCGCCGCGTGCCCGAGGATCCAGGGACCACCTGCGGCGAGCGCGCGCTGCGGCAGCGTGGTCGCCGCGCTCCTCGGCCCCAGCGTCGTGGCGACACGCTCGCGGCCGGTCGGCTCGAGCCGCGCGGCCACGAGGACCATGGGATACACCGCGGCCCCGAACGAGCCCGCGGCGGGGACGGGGGCCACACGCTCGAGGCGCGTGCTCGCGGCCAGCCGCTGTCGCAGCGGCTCCGCGTATCCGGTGGATGCGAGCTTTGCGGGGACGAGCAGCGCCGCCGTCCCGCCCGGCGCCGCCAGCTCGAGCGCCCGCTCCACGAAGGCGACGGCGAGGTCGGGCAGGTGGGCGAAACCGCGGCCCGGTGCCGGCCGCCAGGTCGCATAGCGCGTCGCCAGCGCCTCCCGCACCTGGGCGGGCACCCGCTCGCCGCGCACCCACGGCGGATTCCCGGCGACCAGATCGAACCCCCCGCGCGCCAGGATGTCGGCGAAATGCGATTCGAACGCGAAGAACGGCGCGCCGCCCTCGTGGATATGGCGGCGGGCGGCGGCCCGGAGGTCACGGCGGCTCGCGCGCAGGCGACGGAGCAACGCGCGCTCCTCCGACGTGAGCCCCCGCCGCCGTCCGAATAGGTCGCGATCTTTCCCACGGGCCACGAGCTCGGCGGCGCGCCGCTCGAGCGTGGCCACCGCCGCCGCGAACAGGTCTCGCGCGAGCGCTCCTTCGGCGCGGGCGAGCTCGCTCAGGGCGCGGCGCTTCGCGGGCCCGGTGAGGCTGAAGAGCGCCCGCCGGGCGGCGGTGAGGCGCTCCACTGCGGCGCCCTGCAGGGCGGGCGCGGTGGTGCCGCCGAGCGCGCGCGCCAGGGCCAGCGGATCGAGCAGCGCGTCTCCCTGGCGCACGTGCCCGTCCAGGTTCGGCAGAGGCGCGATCCGGGCGAGGTTGGTCTCGTCCTGGTCCGCGACCAGCGCCAGCCACAGCCGCAGCTCCGCGAGCCGCACGGCCGTGAGCTTCAGGTCCACCCCGAACAGCGAATGGTCCAGCACGTCGCGGCGCACCGCGCCGGCCGGTCCTTCGCCCCCACTGCACCGCAGTCGGGTGAGCTCCTCCAGCGCGCCCAACAGGAAGGCCCCCGACCCGACGGCCGGGTCGAGCACCGCGAGCACGCGCAGGTCGGGACGGGGCTCGGGGGGCTCGGGGGGCTCGCCTGCGTGAATCCAGCGCTCAGCGGCTCCCCGCGTGAGGCCGAACCGATGGACCAGCGCCGCCGCGAGGCCGGCGCGCACGATCTCGCGCACCAGGGCCGCGGGCGTGTAGTAGCTGCCGCTGGCGCGTCGCTCGGCAGGATCCATGACGCCTTCGAACACGCGGCCCAGCATGTCGGGCGCGATGGCGTCGCCGCCCTCCGCTTCGCGCGCCGAAAAGTGGAACCGCTCGAACAGCTGGTCGAACGCGTCGCGCCAGTCGGCGTTGGACCACCGGGCCGCGCCGTGGCGTCGCTCGAGGGCGGTGGGCTCGAACAGCCCGCCGTTCAGAAACGGCAACTCGCCGAGGGCGCGCGCCGCGCCGGAGCGCTCGGCCGCCGGGTGGTTCAACGCGCCGAAGCACAGCGGATCGAACACTTCGCCCTGAAAGTGACGCCGGGCGCCCGCTGTCTCGTCGAACCGGTGGATCAGGTAGCGCCGATCGCCGTCGAGCCAGCCCTTCGCCTGCACGAAGTACAGGAACAGCACGCGGGTGAGCGCCGTGAGGGCGAGGGCGTGCCGCTCGGTTCGGCTGCGGGGCGCCGCCAGCCGGTCGGTCAGGCGCTCGAGCGTCGCCCGGAACGCCTTGAAGAAGCGCGGGGTGACCCCTTCGCTCGCGAGTGCTTCGCCGATTCGCAGGCTGAGCGCCAGGGACGTCTCCCCTGGCAGGGGGCTGAGGCGCTCCAGCATGGCGAGCGAGCCGCCGGATGGGCGCTCCAGGGGGATCGTCGCGACGCGCACCGCTGGTCCGCGCGCGGCCGCGCGCCAACTCGCGCACACCAGCCGCCGCGGGCCCACGCCGAGCGCGCACGCGAGACCTCGCTCGACCTGCGCTGCGAGTCGCCGGGCGGCTACCCGGACCGCTCCCTCGGGGTCGCGCGCCTCGAGAGCGAACACGCGGAACGAGTCATGGTGTGCCACCAGGGCCGCCCGCACCACACCCGTCGCCTCCGCGTGGGCTGGACCGAGCCAGGGCCCGGGTGGCACGTGCTCCCACGCCGCATGAAACCCGAGCGCCCCAAAGAGGTGGCGAAGATCGTCGATCTGCTCGGTGCGGGCGAGAAGTTCTCGCAGCACCACGGGAACCCCTGGTTCGGACCGGGGCTAACCTGGTGGCGGAGCTGCTCGGATTAGGTACCGGAGTGTTGCGGGGAGGATCTATTCAATGCGGCGTTCGGAATGTGGAATGCGGAATGTGACGACGAGCTTCCGCATTCCGCGTTCCGCACTCCGCATTCAGGAGGTCTTTCTCAGCCTGATGCTCCCATTCACCGTCGCCAGGTCCAGCCGCCGTCCCCCGCCCCCGATCGTGCCGTTCAGGCGCCGCGGCCCGAGCCGCCCCGTGACCGTCAGCGGGAAGTCGGTAACGATCTCGCCGTTGACGGTGCTGGCGCGCACGTCGGTCGACAGGTTGGCCGGCAGATCGAGGGTAATGCTGCCGTTCACGGTGGCGAAGTCGAGCGCGTCGCTCCAGGTGGCGCGGCCGATCGAGGCGACGATCGAGCCATTCACCGTGCGCGCTTCGGCATACCCCGATGTCGCAATGCGAATGCTGCCGTTGACCGTGGTGGCGTCGACGTCGCTCGAGAGATTCGCCGCCTCGACCCCGCCGTTCACCGTCGTCCCGCGGAACCGGACGCCCGCGGGCACCCGCACCGTAAAGTCGACTCGCACGTCGTTGTCGCGGACGTTCATGTGGTTGTGGTCGCCCGGCTCGCACGTGTTCTCCCGGCGGCCGTCGCTCGGATACACGGCGCAGATCGTGACGCCGTCCTCGGAGGGCACCACCTCGATCTTAACGTCGTCGGGATCGCTCCTGCGCGCGTGCTTCACCGCGGTGACCTCGACATCGCCCGAGCCGGCGACCGCGCTCACGTCGCCGTTCACGCCCTTGATCTCGATCGTCTTGCCGGCGGCGAGCTTGCCCTTCCAGTGGAACTCCTGGGCCGCCACCGCGCGGGTCGCGAGTGCGAGACCCGCCGCGAGCAGGACCAGCGTGGAAACGCGCATCGTCATTCCTCCTCTGGGTCTTCGTGCTTGTCCTTGTCCTTGATCAGCTGCCCGGGGCGGCAGATCCTGATGTCTCCGTTGAACGACTCCAGCTCCAGCCGCGCGCTCCCCGACCCGATGGTGAAGTCGAACCGGTGCTTCGTCTTCCTGCTGAGCTGCACCGGAAAGCAGGCGTTGAAGTCGCCGTTGAACGTCGACACCGCCACGGCGACGCTGGCCCTCTCGGGTACCGACACGCGCAGGTCGCCGTCGTGGGTCGAGAAGCGGTAGCGGCCGCCGTCCTTGATCGTGCCGTCGTAGACGATGTCGCCGTTGACCGTGTTGGCCTCGGTGTTGGCGGACTCGATCTGAGTGAGCGTGATGTCGCCGTTCACGGTCTCGACCGCGATGTCGCCCGAGATGGCCGTCGCCGTGATGGCCTCGTTCACGCTGCTCAGGTCGATACGGCCGCGAGCCTTCTCGAGTGTCACCTCGCCCTGGACCGACTTGAGGGAAACGGTGCCCGCGCCCCCCGACACCTTCACCGCGCCCTCCACCGTCTCGGCCGTGACTTCTCCCTGCGCCCCGTCCACGGTGATGTCGGTGTACACGCCCGAGAGTGCCAGAGCCATCGCGGTCGGGACGGTGATCTCGTAGTCGACCACCTGGGACGGCCCGCGCCGGCTCTGGGACTTCACGTGCACCACCTGGTCGGACGCGTCAATGGTGATCCGGTCCCGGCTCGAGTGGCTGGCCGTGATGCGCACGGCGCTCTTGCTCCACGTCTTGACGGCGATCTCGCCCCCGAAGTTACTGACCTCCAGCCGGGCGCCGGCTCGCACCGGGATGGTGGTGTCGGTCTGCTGCGCCAGCCCGAGGGCCGCGAGCGTCGCCAAGGTCGTGAGCATGCTCGTTCTATCCTCTCTAAGTCCGCGCGCTGGCGAGCGTCGCCGCCTGCCGCAGGAGCTCCAGTTTACGTCGCGTCTCTTGAGCGAGATGCTGGTTCAGATATGCGTTCGCGGGATCGGCCGCAAGCGCGCTTTGCGCGTCGCGGATCGCCCGGTCGATGATCCCCAGGTTCTTCTCGATCACGCGCACGGTGCCGGTGTCGAGCCGGCTGCGGTTGCGCTCGAGCGCTTGCTCGAGGACCGCCACCGCCGCCGACGTGCGGGCGTCCATCGGAGCGATGCCCACGTTCGTCATGACGGGCGTCGCCGTGGTGGTGGCGGTGCGCGCCCCCCGCGCCACGGGGCGCGGGCGCACGAGCCACGCCGAGCCGCCCGAGACGAGCGCCAGGACGACCGACGCCGCGACGAGCTGGGGCACGGTGAAGGAGAAGCGCCGCACCGCCGGCCGGGCCCCGGCTGCCGCTGCCAGTCCGATGCGGCTCGCCACCGCGGGCCACAGGTCCACTGCGGGCGGGCGGTCGTCCAGCGCCCGGGCGCGCCCCACGACGCGGCGCAGGTCCGCGAGGGCGCTCCGGCAGGCGTCGCACGACGCGAGGTGCGCCTCGCACGCCGTCCGATCGGACGGCGTGAGCTCGCCGTCGAGATACTCCGAAAGTCGATCCAGCCACTGGTCGGTCATCGTTCCATCTCCTTCAGCGCTCGAGATGCTTGCGGAGCGCCATACGGGCGTGATGCAGCTGCGACTTCGATGTCCCGGGCACGATCCCCAGCATGTCCGCGATTTCCTCGTGACGATACCCTTCGACGTCGTGCAGCACGAACACCTGTCGGGCCCCCTCGGGCAGTCGCCCGATCGCCGCCTCGAAATCCAGCGACAGCTCCGGCGCCGTCGGGCGGCCCGCCACGCCGTCGAGCATGTTCTCCGCGTCGCTATAGCGGCCTCGCTCCGTGCCGATCGTGGAGCGCCGCGCCAGAATGACGTTCACCGCCAGGCGATGCAGCCACGTACCGAACGCGGCGTCGCCGCGGAACGTCGCAAGTTTGGTCCACGCGCGGACGAACACGTCCTGCGCGATGTCGTCGGCGTGGTCGGGACCGATCATCCGCCGCACCAAGCTGTGGACGCGGTTCACGTGGGTTCGGTACAGCCGCTCGAAGGCACGGCCGTCGCCGGAGGCGGCGAGCGCCGCGTCGGCCGTTTCCGCGTCCCCCGCCTTCGCCGCCTGGTCCGGATCTCTGCGCAGTGTCGCCACCCCGGCAGTGGTGAGCTCCATGTGCTGTGTCTGATAGGGCTTAGAGGTAAAGGGTTGTAACTCAGCGGGAAAGCCTACAGCCAGGCGCACCGAATGGGCTAGATTGCGGGCCCATGACCGCCGGAATCCTCGCCCTCGCGGGCCTCGGCCTGCTGCTCGGCCTGAGACACGCCTTCGAGCCGGACCACCTCGCCGCCGTCTCGACACTCGCGACCCGGCAGGGGCGGCTGCTCGACGCCAGCCGCCTCGGGCTCGCCTGGGCGCTCGGCCACACCGCCAGCGTCGGCGTCGTGGTGGCCGCGATCATGCTCTTCGGGCTGCAGCTCCCCGTCCGGCTCTGGCCCGCCGCCGACCTGCTGGTGGCCGTCCTGCTCGTCGGGCTCGGCGGATCGGTGATTCTGCGCTACATCCGGGGGCGCTGGCATCTGCACCTGCACTCGCACGACGACGGCCCGCACCTGCATCTCCACAGTCACGCGATCGGACCGGCCCACGGACACGCCCACCCCACCGGCGACGCGCGCCGCTCGCTCGGGTTCGGCATGTTGCACGGGCTCGCCGGGAGCGCGACGATCCTCGTACTGCTCGTCGCCGCGGCGCCGACCCGCACGGCGCAGCTCGCGTACTTCATCGCCTTCGCGTGCGGCACGACGGTCGGGATGCTCGCGGTGTCGCTCACGCTCGCCGGCGTCGTGCGGCTCGCGTCGGGGCGTGGAGCCAAGTGGGCAACGGCGCTGCACCTGGCGTCGGCGGTGACGAGCGTGGTGGTGGGACTGGTCCTCGCGGGGCGCGTAGCGAGCGACTTCCGGAGCTAGTCGAGGAGCGAGCGCTCCGTCCTGCACGAGACAGGGCGCCAGGCATTCTGCGTCAGACCATCCCTGACCGAGGGTTTTGGTCAGGTGCCAGCCGCGAGAGCTAACGTGTGTGCCCCAAGGCGCGCTACCCGGCGTCCCGCGCCGCCCCCGTGCCGCGGCACATGGATTGCTGCGTACCCCCTGCGACCTCGTTGGTGATCGCGCCCCGCCCCGAGGCGATCCGAGCAATCGCTGCTCAGAGCAAATCCGCCGAAAGGCGGTGACGCAGAGCCACGGGGCTACCGCGGTACACACCGCCACTGCTCGCCGAGCCGCCAGCGAAGCAATCGCTGGCGGCCTTTTTTGCCTTTTCGGCACCGCCGGTGACACCGCAGCCATCGCGCTGCCACACGGGGGTTTCATGCGTACCACATTCTGCATGGCGGCCGCTCTCGCGGTCGCGATAGCGCCAGACGTCCGGGGTCAGACCGGCAACGGTGCTCCCAGCGGACCGCATTACAATCTCAACATCATCGGTGTCTCGCACGACAAGAGTCCCAACATGAATGGTGGCGGCAACGTCATCTTCGTGGACCTCGGAACGAAGAGCGGCACCGCCGTGACGACGAAGATTCTCCTCAGTCAGGCAGCCGACGGCGTGTTCGAGGTGCTCGACAAGAACGGGACGGACGGCGAAGCCTCCTTCTCCCTCCCCGTCCCCGGCACCTACACGGTCTGGGCCCGCGCGCTCGGCACGCCGGGTGGACAGTCCAAAATCGCCACCTGCGCGACGTTCATCGATCCCACTACGTTCGTGGCGACGTTGCTGTGCTCGACCGACAACGAGGTCTTCGTGCGCGGGACCGGCAAGAGCAGCTTCCGCAACGTGACCAACGCGCTCACGACCATTAGTCTGGTCCTTGGGAGCGCGGCCCAGTTGGCGTGCGGCACGCCGACCGTCAGCCTGTTTGACGCGTGCCTGCAGGACTTCCTCTGGCAGTACGACAACAATGGGCTGAAGCTCTTGCAAGTCCGCTTCTACTCTAACCCCTCGTAACAACTGAGGATCGTCGGTGCCCCGCTGCAGCTCAGCGGGGCACCGGCGACTCAGCCCGCGTAGGATCGGCCTCGCCACCGGGCGAGGCTCCGGTACATGCGGGTGCTCATGTGCTGCTCGCCGTGTGTCAGGAAGATGTCGAGATGCTGTCGGACGTCCCACCACGTCACTCGAGCGTCTCTCCCTCCACGGCGGCGACGACGACCGCGCCCGTGAGGTGCCCCACGACGTTGGTCATTGTGCGGAACATGTCGGGGATGCGATCGAGCCCGAGCAGGAGCGAGAGCCCGGCGAGGGGCAGCCCTGTGCTGGCGAACGCCGGGGCCAGGCTCACGATGCTCGCGGAGGGAACGCTCGCCACGGTCAGCGAGCTCAGGAATACGGCCGCCCCTGCCTGGAACGTGTCGCCGAGATCCAGGGTGACGCCGTACAGCCGTGCCACGAACAGCACCGCCACCGCCTGGAACAGCGCGCTCCCCGCGCGGCCGATGCTCGCCCCGAGGGGGAGCACAAAGCTCGCGACGGTGCGCGAGATCCTGAGATCGGTGTCGGCAGCGTCGAGCATCACGGGAAGGGTCGCGAGCGACGAGGTGGTAGAGAACGCCATGAGCATGGAGGCGCGAATCGCCCGCAGGTAGCGCCACACCCCCAGCCGGGCGACGAACGCGACGGCGGGGAGGTACACGACCGCGATGAACACGGCGAGCCCCGCGATCACGGCGAGCACGAACACCGCCATCGCCCTGATGAGCTCCAGGCCGAACTGCGCCACCGCGCCCGCCACCAGCGCGAAGATGCCGAGCGGCGCGAGCAACAACACCCAGTGGACGATGCGGATCAGCGCCTGCGTGGCTACATCGGCGAGCTCGGTGAGCGTGTGACGCTTGTCATCGGGTAGCGCCGCCGCGGCGATCGCGAAGATCGTGATGAACACGATCACCGGCAGCAGGTTCCCGTCCACCGCCGCCCGGACCGGGTTCGCCGGGATCAGCTCGACGATGAAGCGAGCGCCGGTGGGGATCTGCTCCGCGGCGTGGCGCACGAAGGAGGAATCCGCGAGCGCGGCATTGCGCAGGGCCGCCTGCTGCTCGGCAGTGATGGGCGCGAGCGGCAGGAGTAGCGCCGCGACCACGAACCCGATCACAATCGCCGCGACCGTCGTGCCCCAGAAGAAACCGAGTGTGCGGGCACCCAGCCGCCCCACACGCCGCAGATCGCCGAGCCCCGCGACGCCCACGAACAGCGCGGTGGCGACGAGCGGAATCACGACCATCGACAGGAGGTTCAGGAACAGCGCGCCGAGCGGCCGCAGCCACCGCGTCACCGCGACCAGATGCGGCGAATGCGTCAGAGCGGCGACGAGGCCCAACGCGAGCCCCGCCGCGAGGCCCGCCACCATCCACACGTGGCTTCTCATCGCGCTCACGGTATTATTTCCGGGCACAATGATCACCGGCACCACCACGCTCCGCAACCGCTGACCCGTGGCCACTCCCGCGAAGCGCAGCTTCCACCTCGCCGCGGACGCCGGGGCCTCCGTCTCCGTCGAAGTCACGAGCGCCGGGGGCCGCCGCCCCGTAGTCGTCCTGTGCGGCTTGCTGCCCGAGCTCGGCGCGCGGCTCGCGCGGGCTGGGTTCGCGGCGGTGGCGGTCGACCCGCGGGCACCGCGCGATCTCGAGCTTGTGCTGGAGGCGCTGCAGCGTGGGGCGTTGGACTTGGACGCGGACGCGCGGTGTGGCGTGCTGGTCACGCGGACGGCAACCGAGCGCGCGGCGCTCCCGGCGGCCGGACGTGTTCCCTGGCTGGTCGTCCGGGACGCTCCGGACGAGCGCGAGGTGGAAGCCATCGTTCAATGGCTGGCGCGACACCTCGTGTGATCACCCTCGCGGGAGCGCGCCGGGCGTTGCGCGACCATCGTCCGCAAACGGTCGACGCGCCCGACGCGGGCCCGGCCGCGGTCGCGCTGGTCCTGGTCGATACCGCGCACGGCCTCGAGATCCTCTTGATCCGACGCGCCGAGCGCGCGGGCGATCCGTGGTCCGGTCAGATCGCGTTTCCCGGCGGCCGCCACGCCCTGGGCGACGCCGACTTGCTGGCGACCGCGATCCGAGAGACGCGTGAGGAGACCGGGGTGGACCTGCTGGGCGCGGAGCTGCTGGGCGCGCTGGACGACCTCCATCCCCGTACGCCGACGCTGCCCCCTGTGCTGGTACGGCCCTTCGTGTTCGCGCTGGCCAGCCGCCCCGCACTGCTACCGAGCGACGAGGTGCAGCGCGCGTTCTGGCTGCCGCTCGCGCGGCTGTCCGAGCCCGGCGTCGCCCGCGAGATCACCCTGACGCTGCGCGGAGCGGAACGGACCTTCCCCGCCTACCTGGTGGACGACGAGGTGATCTGGGGGATGACCGAGCGGATTCTCACTCCGTTTGTGGAATTAGCAGGCGATTTGTAGCTGTTTTGTAGCCCTTCAGAATCCACATATTTGCTTGACAGTATCTGAGAATTAGTTTATTCTAATAAACTTCTCGTCTGACGGGCGAAGTCGTTGCCCGGAAGCCTCATACCGACCACCTGGGAGCTGCCTGCGCGGCAGGGAGAATCGGCATGCACGCAACCCTGCGCGACGCCAATCCCCCCCTCACCCGGTCGGTCGAAGACTACCTCAAGGCCATCTACCACCTCTCGAGCCAGGGCGGCTTCGCGGCGACGAGCGATATCGCCGCGATGCTCCAGGTAGCGCCGCCCTCGGTGAGCGGGATGGTGAAGCGGCTCTCCGAGACGGGGTTGATCGAGCACGTCCCCTACCGCGGCGTGCAGCTCACGGCGCAGGGGCGACGGGCCGCGCTCCGCATGATCCGGCGCCACCGCATCCTCGAGCTGTACCTCACCCAGCACCTGGGCTACGACTGGGGTGGCGTGCACGCCGAGGCGGAGCAGCTCGAACACGCCGTGTCGGACGACCTGATCGAGCGGATGGCGAGCGCCCTCGGTCACCCGCAGTACGACCCGCACGGCGACCCGATCCCCACGGCGGGCGGCGACATCGAAGAAGCCGAGCTCGTAGCGCTCGCGGACGCGCGGGTCGGCACCAAGCTCGAGCTGCGTCAGGTGGGGACGCAGGACGCCCCTCGACTGCACTACTTCGCGGAGCAGGGGCTCACCCCCGGCGTGCTGCTCACGGTGAGCGAGCGTCAGCCGTTCAACGGGCCGACCACGATCGCGCTGGTGCCGTCGGGCGACCCGCGCGTCGTGGGACGGGAGCTGGCCAAAGTGCTGTGGTGCCGGGAGGTGCCGGTGGAGCAGCATGGCTAAGGACGTCGGTCTAGGGGGAGCGGCGCTGTTCCTGACGGCTGGCGTCGCGTTGGCGCAGGAGCCCGCGCCCGCGATCGCCGACAACAGCTTCCTGCTCGAGGAGGCGTACAACCAGGAGCGTGGCGTCGTGCAGCACATCAGCGCGTTCCAGCTGTTCCGCGGCGCCGATTCGTGGGCCTACACCCTTACCCAGGAATGGCCGCTCTTCGGACAGCACCATCAACTGAGCTACACGTTGCCGATCCAACGGACCCACGACGGCCCGGCGACCGCGACGGGCCTCGGCGACGTGGCGGTCAACTACCGCTATCAGCTGGCCGGGGCGGAAGGGCTGTCCGTTGCCCCGCGGCTCTCGCTGTTGCTGCCTACCGGTCGCTCCAGTTTGGCCCTGGGCACCGGCGCGCTCGGTGTCCAGGCCAACTTGCCCGTCAGCGTGGTCATCGCAGACCGGCTGGTCACGCACTGGAATGCCGGCGCCACGGTCACGTCGTCGGCCAAGAACGCCGTCGGTGACCGAGCGACGACCACGGCGTACAACGTCGGCGCGAGCGTCGTGTGGTTGGCGCAGCCGGTCTTCAACGTCCTGCTCGAGCTCGTGTGGACGCGGGACGAGACGGTGACGGGTCCCGGCCGCACGGCCGCGAGCGACGGCCTCTCGATCAGTCCCGGGATCCGATGGGCGCACAACTTTTCCAGCGGGCTGCAGATCGTGCCGGGCATCGCGTTCCCGACCGGCGTCGGGCCAGGCGCGGGTACGCACGCAGTACTCCTGTATCTGAGCTTCGAGCACCCGTTCCGGAGGGGGAGCCGCTGATGGCGACGCCACAGGCCGATTTCCCGCTCGCGAGCCCGGAGCCCGGGTGGCAGCGTCCGCGCCTCGCGCCGAGCCTCGCCGA
>DATHGL010000149.1:0-18304 GCA_035317625.1 Gemmatimonadales bacterium
CCCCAGCTATTCTCCAACGCCCTCCCCCCCACGGTCGCCGGGAGCGCCCTCGCCGCCGTGCGTCACCTCGAGCGCCACCCGGAGCTCGTCACCCGGCTGCACGACAATGCGCGCTATTTCCGCGAGCGCCTCAACGCGCTGGGCTTCCAACCGCTCGCCGGGGAAACCCCGATCGTCCCCGTGATCCTGGGCGAGACCGCAAAGGCGATCCGGATGAGCGAGCTGTTACTCGACGAGGGAGTGTTCGTCACCGGGTTCGGCTACCCGGTGGTCCCGCAGGGCCACGCCCGCATCCGCTGCCAGCTCTCCGCGGCGCACACCCGAGATGACCTGGACTTCGCCCTGTCGGCATTCAAACGGGTGGGGACAAAGCTGAGACTCATCTGAGCCCGAGTTGGCTTCGGGGATGCTTCGGTCTTTCGTGGCCAAAGCACTTCGAGCGGGTTCTGGGTGTATCGCGGATTCCGGCGGAACCTCCTATTTTGGGGGGCGCCCATTTCCAAACACCCTAAGGAGTCCTCCTATGCGGGTGCTCATTGGCATTGGGCTGCTGCTGGCTGGCGGCGTCGGATGTCTCACCGCGCAGCACCGCGGCCAAGTAGAGATCGGCGCGTTCGGAAGCTACACGCGGTATGACACCGGTTTCCAGCTCGACAACCAGTTCGGTAGTGGTGGTCGCCTCGGCTACTTCCTCGGCGATCATTTCAGTCTCGAGGTCGACGGAAACGTCGCGCAGCCACTTTCGAAGTTCAGTGGCGTGGGGAAGACCACCGCCATGTTCGGGAGCGCGAGCTTCGTCATCAGCTCGGGCGGCGCCTACGTGCTTGGCGGCTATTCCCGGCTCCACATGGGGCCCAATTCACCGTCCTCTTCCGATCTGAACGCGATACACGGCGGGCTCGGCGAGCGGATCTTTTTCGTCGACGACCACGTGGCACTCCGTGTGGAGGCCCGAGCCTATTACCGTGCACCGGGCGGCGGCATGAGCACCCCTCACTGGGTCGGGCACTTCACAGGTACGGCGGGCCTGTCGTTCCTGCTGGGCGGCCGGCGGAGATAGGAAGAGCCACTAGGTGGAGATAGCTCAGTGGCCTCGTGGTAGCCGTAGTGTGACCTGATTTTCGGGATATGTTCGGTATCGGGTGTGCCGCCAGCCCTTTCAACCTTCAAGTACTTTCAAGGTTCCGAGGCTTAAAGCGAAGGGGTATCGCGTTTTCCGGACGAATTCCCTATTTTGGTGGTCGCTTTTTGACCACTCTAGGAGTCGTCCCATGCGGGTAGTCACGGTCAGTGCGATGCTGCTGGCGATCGGGGCCGCGACGCTCGACGCCCAGCACCAGTTCCAGTTCGAGGTCGGCGGGTTCGGCGCCTACACCCGGTTCGATCGCGCCTTCGGGATCGACAACGGGATCGGGGGCGGAGGCCGGATCGGCTTCTGGATCACGAATTGGTTGTCGCTCGAAGGCGACGGGTTGTACCAGCGGCCCCACCCCATCGGCGGCGGTGCGAACTTCCCGGTGTGGTTCGCTTCCGGCAGCGTCGCGTTGAACTTCGGTTCCGAAAAGAGCTTCTACGTGCTGGGCGGCTACACCGCGATGGACTTCAACAGCTCGGGAGTCGGGGGCTTCAGGGACGTCGGCGCGCACGCGGGGTTCGGCGACCGGATCTACATCTCGGACCGCGCCGCACTGCGCCTCGAAGGACGGCTCTATTACGCGCCCAACACGCAGCTGCTGGCCGGCAGCTGGGGGGGCCACATTGTCGGCTCTGCGGGGCTGTCGTTCTTCCTCGGCCCCAGTCGGCGCGAGGCGGTGTACCCGCCAATTCCCAAGGAGAGGCGCGATTCGATCCTGGCGGCGGGCGGCCAGGTCCCGACCGAGCCGCCGCGTGAGGGTGGCGGGCCGACCTACGAGCGGCGCTCCAGCGACTGGCAGCACAAGTGGTATTGGGGCGGCCAAGCCGGCATCTTCATATTCCGCACCAACTTCGACAGTTACGCCTTCGAGCCGACGTTCGGCGGCCACTGGCTGATCACCGGCAAGCGGACGGCCCTGTATGCCTCGTACGAGCAGTCACTGTTCATCAATCCTCGGCACGTGACCATCCTCGAGCCGAGCGGGACGCTGAACCCCGGCAACGTGCAGTTCAACAACCTGCGCCGGCTCATGGTCGGCGTCCTCGCCTTCCCGGCGCAGCTGCGCGTGGAGCCGTTCGCGGGCGGCGGATTCGCGATCATGGAGGCCTTGAACGTGCAGGTCAGCTGCCAAAGTTGTCAGGGGCCGGACCTGGCACAGCTGCAGGACGAGGCCGACAACGCGGCCACGAAAGCGTTCTTCTGGTGGATGGGCGGGGTCGACATCAAGCAGGGACGCCTGGCCCTGTACGGCCACTACATCTTGACGTCGGCGGCGGCCAGCTTCCTCATCCAGGGCACGACGCACACTTTCCAGGGCGGCGTCCGCTACTCCTTCGGCAGCGCCAAGGAAGGGGTCACGGAGCGGCAGTAAACACCCGCGGAAGCAGTCCTAGCGCGAGGCCCATGGCGAGTCCTTGATCACGAACCGCAGCGGCCAGTCGGTCGCGCGGGTGATGCCAATTCGTGGTGTCACGGTGATGGTGTAATGCTGTCGTGACCGGTCTCGGAGCACGCGCAGCCGGCCGCGGATGAGCGGAATCCCGTCCTCCCGCCCGGTGACCCCCAGCGCTTGGCACAGCTTGGCGGGACCGGAACAGAGGTCACGGTCGGTGGCGGCGCGGCGCCGCCGCCGCATCGTCGCCAGCCCCTCGAGCGGCTCGAGCGCGCGGATCAGCACCGCGGCCGGGAATCCGGGCTGCTCGGTCACGGCGTTCAGGCACCAGTGCATCCCGTAGGTGAAGTACACGTACGCGGTGCCGGGAGATGCGAACAGGCTCGCGTTGCGGCGGGTGCGTCGAGCGCCGTAGCCGTGGCAGGCGGGGTCGTCAGGACCGACGTAGGCCTCGGTCTCGACGATCCGGCCGCTGGTGCGGCGGCCGCCGACCTCGCTCACGAGCAGATGCCCCAAAAGCCTACGCGCGACCTCGGGAGTAGGTCGCGCGTAGAACGACGTCGGCAGCGCGCTGCGGCTCACGTCCCGCCGGTAAGCCCGCGTTTGACCTTGGACCAGAAGGACTCGCCTTCACCTTCGCCCCCGCCCTCGGGCTCACGCGCCGGGGGTTTGGGAGCGGGAGCGGAGGACGGCGCCGACTCAGGAGCGGCGGCGCGCGGCTCGCGCGGCTCGCGCGGCTCGCGCGGTTCGCGAGGCTCGCGAGCCTCCGGGCGCTCCACCGCGGCGTCGCCACGACCCCGGCCGCCACGCCCGCGACCACCGCGCCGCCCGCGGCCGCCACGCTCTCCCCGTTCCCCCCGCTCGGGCCGCTCGCCCGCATCGGTCCGCTCCCGCTCGCGGCCGGCGGCGCTGCCACCACGGCCACCCCGTCCGGTGCGACCGCGCCCGGCACGCTCACCGCGCTCTTCGCCGCCGGCCGGAAGCCCGGGCGCACGCTCACTGCCGCGCGGCTCCGACACCGGGGGCTTGGGAGGCACCAGCTCGATCCGGGGCTTGAAATTCGGGTCCATCTCGACCACCCCGATCTTGGGCATGTCGGGCGGCGCCACGCGCGGCCCGCGCGACCCGCGGCGGAACCGGGCGCCGCGTGCGGGGACACCACCCACGGGCCCGCTGGCGAGCGCGGATGGCGGCGCGGACGACTCGGGCATCGGGGGATCCAGCGCCTCGTCGGGATCCGTCACGCCGGCAGGCTCGGCCTGGGGTGTGGCGTCGCGGAGCTTCACCAGGTAGGCACCGTCGTCCTCCTTGGCCAGGTCGATCAACTCCCGGTCGTGGGCCTGCCGCAACAGCTTCTGCACCTGGGCCGGCTCCAGCGGCTCGGCATCGCCCTTGATCTCGGCCATAGCTGCGCCGAGCTCTTGCGCCGTGACCGGGCGGGCATCGCCCCCCAGTCGGCCGATTGCCTGCTTGATCAGCCCGAAGGCGCCGTCGAGCGAGAACGCGCTGCGGCGTGGCTCCCGCTCCAGAACCGGCTCATCTGATCGGGGCGACTCTTCGCGCCCCTCCCGGCTTTCTCGGCCCTCTCGGCCCTCGCGGCCCTCGCGGCCCTCGCGGCTGCGACCGCGGCCGCGGCGCTCCGCGCGCGGGGCTTCGCCTCGCAGGCCCGTGGGTTGGGCCGCCGCGCCCGGGACGCCGGGGCCGAGCCCGATCTCGTACTGCCCGTTGTCCAGCTTATTGAGGTTGATCAGCCCCTTGTGGGCGGCTTCCACCACGAACTTCGAGAAGCGGGAGAACCCCACGTCTTTCTCGTTGAAGCTCGGGTCGATCTCCTGCATCACCTGCTTCAGGCGGTCCGAGCGCATCACGTCGTTGTGCGCCGTCATCTGCTTCACCGCTTCGACCACCAGCTCCCAGGGATCGTGTCGCACGTGCGTGACGTCGCTCTCCTTCGTGAGCCCGGCGAGCTCGTTGTAGGAGTAGTACTCGTCGCAGTTCTGGATCAAGAGGTCGCTCGACGACTCGCGAATCCCCACGCCGATCACGTACTTGCCGTATTCCTTCAGCTTGAGGACGAGGGACGAAAAGTCCGAATCACCGGAGAGCAGGATGAACGTGCCAATTTCCGGGCGCGTAAAGACGAGCTCCAGCGCGTCGACCGCGAGGCGGATGTCGGTCGCGTTCTTCTTGTTCGATCCGTACGCCGGCGCCCAGATCATGTCGATCGAGGACTCCGCCAGCGGGACGATGTACTGGGGGTAGCGGCGCCAGTCGGCGTAGGCGCGTTGCACCGCCACCTTCCCCTTGATGATGTCCGACTGCAGCAGGCGGCGCAGCTCGGACTGGAGATCCGAGCGGATCCCCATCGTCACGTTGTCGAAGTCGATCATCAGCGCCGCGTTGGGCGCGTGGGCGGGAGGTTCGTG
This sequence comes from Gemmatimonadales bacterium, assembly GCA_035317625.1. Classification (GTDB taxonomy): domain Bacteria; phylum Gemmatimonadota; class Gemmatimonadetes; order Gemmatimonadales; family GWC2-71-9; genus AG41. Next base: position 4,955 of record DATHGL010000149.1, read on the forward strand.
GTGAACCGGTCGTGGTAAATGGGCTTGCGGCTGCGGTGTCATGTAGTGGTGTCTTGCTCCCGTTGCCCGCGCCGCGCGCGCCCCCGACGTCGGACCGTCATACGGCCGGACGCACCGGGGTGGCAGAGGCGAGGACGGTGGTCGCCGAGGTGCCCGAATCCGGGCGCCTCAGCCGAGGCGACAAGTGTGCAATGCGGAATCGTGTTATACGTCGCCAGTGAAGGTCGTGCGCGGCGGGAGGTTTCTAGGGAGGTCGGTCAAGCTCCACCTCGGCGCGCCTGCTGCGAGTCCCGGCTGTCGGCCAGGCTGGCCAGGCGCTGCCGGATTGACTTGACGCTGTCCCCACCCGGCCGCGCGGTTCAGTGGCTTGAAAATAAACAACTTGCGCGAAAAGGAACAGGGTCGGCCCCGTGCCGCCGACCACTCCAAGGCGCGTAACATCCGGAGTGGCAAGGGCATTGGAGATCAGAGCGATGAGCGCGGCACCCGTAGGCGAGGGGTTCGGAGCGTCAGTAGACGCGGTCCGTGCGGGCAGCCCCGACGCCCTGGCAGCCCTGTACGGCGAATACGGCCGGGCGCTGTATCGCCTCGCCTATCGGCTTACCGGCACCCGCGAGGATGCTGAGGATGTAGTGCACGACGTTTTCGTGGGTCTCCCCGAGGCCCTGGGGCGGTACGAGGAGCGGGGACGCTTCGCCAGCTGGCTGAAACGGGTGACGGCTCGGGTGGCGCTCATGCGACTGCGCGCCCGCAACCGTCGGCGTGAGGTGGCGCTCGACAGCGCGGCCGGGGAAACCGAGCAACCCGCGCCCTCGGAGCGTGATGGGCTCGAGGCCGCTGTGAACACGCTTCCGGATCACCTCCGCGCGGTGCTCGTCCTGAAGGAGATCGAAGGCTATGCACATGCCGAGATCGCCGAGCTGCTCGGCATCAGTGAGGGGGCATCGCGGGTCCGGCTGACACGAGCATTGAAACGGCTGCGCAACGAGTTGGAGAGTGGACGATGACCTGGCAAGATGAGCTTCGCAAAATTCCCGCCCCCGAGCCGTCGCAGGATCTCTTGGAGCGCATCCTCGCGAGCCGGGCAGCGGGGAGGCGGGTGGTGCTGCGCGTTCCCGCGCGCAGCGTTGGGTCACGCCGGACCGTCCGGTACACGGCAGCTGCAGCCACACTCGCCGGTGTCGCTTGGCTGGGCTGGACAGTTCTCACGACGCGCCCAGGCGTTGAGAGCGAGCTCCCGCCTGTTTGGGCGATCGGTGGCATGCCGTTCATTCCGTCGACGGCCTTCGGTCAGGAACGAGTCCCCCCCACCAGGTCACCTCGCTATCCGCTGATCGCGCAAATCCAGCCGACTCGGGTTCGCGCTGGCCGCTGGACCTACGAGGGAACCACCACCGCAGACGGTGTTTTCACGACATCGCAGGGACCGCCGCGCACGATCGTCATCGCGGCCGGCAACTTCGAAGGGCTACCCATCTGGGTTGCGTCCGGCTCGCCGGATGCGTCCGGCTCGCCGGAGATGTTGGATACCGTGCTCGTCGATCGGGTCACCCTGCGTCCGCTGCGCTACGTGCGCCCGATGCGGCACGCCCGCTTGGTTCAGCACTTCTCGCATGACAGCATCGATGAGCTGCTTTACGTAGAACCATCGCCAAAAGCACGGGAGCGAACACTCCGCGGTGCAGCTCTCCTGCCAGATGTGGGCGTGGGCCCGATGCTCGTGTCCTGGTCGCCGCACTCCTTGGAGTTGCTTGTACAAGCCCTGCCGCTCAACCGAGACTGGCGCGGCAGCGTCTATAGTGCGAACTGGGTCACAATGGCCACGCGGTTCCCCACGTTCACGGCTCTAGACCTCCGAGTCACGGGAAGCGAGCGCGTTACCGTGCCGGCCGGGACGTTCGATTGCTGGAGGCTCGAGGCGAGAGAGGGCGATGATAAGGCGATGCTCTGGGTCAGTAGGGACCATGGCTGGTTGGTGATGAGACGGCACACCTCCTCCGACGGATCCGGAAAGTGGAGGACCGAGTGGGTCAACGAGACGCGGCTAGTGGCCGTGGATACGCTCCCTACTCCCCCAGCACCTTGACGATCACCCGCTTTTTGCGCTGCCCGTCCCACTCGCCGTAGAACACCCGCTGCCACGGACCTAGGTCGAGCTTGCCGGCCGTAATCGGGACGATCACCTCGTGCCCGATGGTGAGGCTGCGCAGGTGGGCCGCCGCGTTGTCCTCTCCGGTCTCGTTGTGGCGGTAGCGCGTGGGGTCCCACGGCGCCACCGTCGTCTCCAGCCACTTCAGGATGTCCGCCCACAGTCCCGACTCGTGATCATTCACGAACACCGACGCGGTAATGTGCATCGCACTCACCAGCGCGAAGCCTTCCTTCACACCGCTCGCCGCCACCTGTTGCGCGACCTGGTCGGTAATGTCGATGAGTTCCTGGCGCTGCTTGGTGTTGAACCAGAGGTAGTGCGTGTGGGACTTCATCTCACCCCCTGAACGCGGAAGTTGGAACGCGGAACGCGGAACTGAGGGGCCGGCGTCGGGATCGCATGTACCGCCTTCCGCGTTCCCCGTTCCGCGTTTCCACCGTGTCGAATTGTCACACGGGCGCGAACGCCCTAGATTGCCCCGTCAAATATGGCTCTCCCGTTCCGCCAACGGATCTTCGCGATTCTGGTGGCGCTGACCGCCGTGCCCACCGCCCTGGCCGTCGTCGGTTGGGCGCTCGCGGTGCGCACCGTCGCGCCGTCGGCGGGCGCGCGGGTGGCGCTCGAGCAGATGGCGGCCTCGGCGCGCCAGATGGTGGATCGGGTGGACACGACGCACCTCACGCCACGTGAGCGGGCCGCCTTCCGGGAGCACCTCGAGCACCTCTCCAACTCGGTGACGCTGGCGCGCCGAGCCGACGCGTACCTGCGCTACTACGCGGGCGGGTTCGCGGCGGTGGTGATCGTGTTTGGCGCGCTGGTGGTGATCGCCGCCGTGCGGTTGGCGAGGCACCTCTCGCGCCAGCTGTCGCGGCCGATCGACGAGCTGGTGGGTTGGACGCGGCTCATCCGCCGTCGGACACCGTTGCCCGCCGGCCCGCCGACCCGCGGGGCGCCGGAGTTCGAAGCGTTGCGCCAGGCGCTGCGCGAGCTCGCGACGGCGCTCGAGGCGGCGCGGGAACGCGAGCTGGAGGGGGAGCGGTTGCGCGCCTTCCGCGAGGTGGCGCGCCGCGTCGCGCACGAGATCAAGAATCCGCTCACGGCCATGCGGATCGCCGTAGATCAACTGCGGCGGTCCGGCGGTCACGCGGACGGGCGAACGGGCATCTCCGTGGAGGTCATGGGCGCCGAGACAGAACGGCTCGAGCGGCTTGCGCGGGAGTTCGCCGACTTCGGCCGCCTTCCCGAGGGGCCCAAGAGCGAGGTGGATATCGTGGACCTCCTGACGGACCTGGGGAAAACGGCGGTGCCGCCCGAGGTGGAGTTCTCCATCCGGGCCAACGGTGAACCGTGCCGGCTGCTCGGGCATTACGACCCGCTGCGGCGGGCGTTCGCCAACCTGCTGCGCAACGCGTCCGAGGCGATGGCGGGCCACGGCTCGATCGACGTGGCGGTGAGCCGGGACGGGCCGGGTCTCGTGGTGACGATCGCCGACCACGGGGCCGGAATCCCTGACGACCTGCGCCAGCGGGTGTTCGAGCCGTACTTCACGACCAAGGGGGACGGCACCGGTCTGGGGCTCGCGCTCGTGCGGCAGACCATCGAGGCCCACAACGGCACCATCAGCGTGGCGGGGACGCCCGGCGGCGGCGCCACGTTCTCCATCGTGCTTGGGGCCACGTGAGCCCGCGCGTCCTGCTGGCCGACGACGAGGCGAACATCCGCCGAATGGTCGCGGCCCTGCTCGAGTCCGAAGGGTTCGAGACGGCGGAAGCGGCGAACGGCATCGCGGCCCTCGCGGCAGTCGAACGAGACCCGCCGGACGCGGTGCTGCTCGACCTCATGATGCCGGGCGGGCCCGACGGCCTCGCCACACTCGAGCAGCTCAAGCGGGTCGCGCCCGACCTCCCGGTCGTGATGATGAGCGGCAAGGCGAGCCTGACCGACGCGGTGCGGGCGACCAAATTGGGCGCCTTTCAATTTCTCGAGAAGCCGCTGACGCCGGAGGGCGTCCTCACGACCTTGCGGGCGGCGCTCGAGCTGGCGCGCACGCTGGCCGAGAACCGGCGCCTGCACGAGGCATTGGGGCACGCGGATCCGCTGGTGGGTGTGAGCCGGGCGATGGTGGAGTTGCGGGCGCTGATCGCGCGCGTCGCACCCACCGAGGTGCGGGTGCTGATCACCGGGGAGTCCGGCACGGGCAAGGAGCTCGTCGCCTCCGCGATTCACCGCCAAAGCGGGCGCGCCGCGAAGCCGTTCGTGTGCGTGAACAGCGCCGCGATCCCGAAGGACCTGGTCGAGTCGGAGATGTTCGGGCACGAGCGGGGGGCGTTCACCGGCGCGACGGAGCGGCGTATGGGACGCTTCGAGCTGGCGGACGGCGGGACGCTGTTCCTCGACGAGGTGGGCGATCTCGGGCCCGAGGCTCAAGCCAAGCTGCTGCGCGTGCTCGAGACGGGGGTGATCGAGCGGCTGGGCGGCGAGAAGCCGGTGACGGTGAACGTGCGCGTGATCGCGGCGACCAACAAGGATCTGGCCAGGGCGTCCCAGCAAGGCGGCTTCCGGGACGACCTGCTGTTCCGCTTGAACGTGCTGCCGATCCATATCCCGCCGTTGCGCGACCGCCCCGACGACGTCCCCCCGCTGGTACAGCACTTCGCGGTCCGGCAGGCTGCGCGCCTCGGTCGGTCGGTGCGGTTCGATGCGGGCGCCGTGCAGCTGCTCGCGTCCTATCCCTGGCCCGGCAACGCCCGTGAGCTGGCGAACATCATGGAGCGGCTGGCGATCCTCGCTGCCGGGGATGTGGTGAGCGCCGACGACGTCGCGCGCGTTGTGCCCGGCGACGGAGTGGCGGCGGCGCCGGCGGAGGCGTGGAGCGACGTGGGGCTCGCACACGCACTCGACTCGTTCGAGCGCACGCTCATCGCTCGCGCGCTGTCGGCCGCGCGGGGCAATGTCGCCGAAGCGGCCCGCAAGCTCGCGACGGACCGCGCGAACCTGTATCGCCGCATGCGCCGGCTCGGTCTCGAGCCGCCGCGCAACGTGGCGGGATGACACGACCGGCGGGCTCCGAGCCCGCGTCCGAGCCCGCCCCGGTGCTCCGCGCCCGCCCCCGGGGGTCGGCACAGCCCATGCACCCGCCTCCCGCGGCCTCAACCAGGATGCCCGTTATGCGTGCCCTCGTGCTCGTGGTCCTCTGCGCGCTCGCCCCCGGCGTCGCCGCCGCGCAGGACACCGCCATCGTCATCCAGCCCGAGAGCGGCGGCGTGGTGGTGCTGCCGCCGGAGCTCCCCCGCGCGGTGGCGGAGGACGCGGTGCGGCGGTACAACGCGCCCACCACCACGCGGCTGGTGGGCCGCTCCCGCCTGCCGCACGGCAACGAGTGGCGCGGCGACGTCGCCGTGCGCAACGGAGCCGTCACCGTCGGCGGCCGGGTCGAGGGCACCCTGCTCGTGATCAACGGGGACGCGATCCTGGACTCCAACGCCGTGATCACCGGCGACGTCATCGTGGTCGGTGGAACGGCCGCCCGCAGCCCGACCGCCGCCGTCGCCGGCGAGCTGCGCGTGTATCCCGTGCCCCTCGCCTACCGCACCAGGGGCGACACCATCGCGCTCGCGCCGCCAGACCTGCGCCGCTGGTTCCGCAGCCTGGGGATCGAGAAGTCATGGGGCACCGCCGATTCCCGGTCGTCCCTGACGCTCGCCACGGGCGGCACGTTCAATCGGGTGGAAGGCCTGCCGGTGGTGTTCGGACCGCTGTTCGATTGGAAGCTCCACCGCAACGTGCGGCTGCGCGTCGACGCGCTCGGCGTGTTCCGCACCGCAGGGAACTTCACCGACAAGCAGCGCGATCTGGGCTACCTGTTCCGCACCGAGCTGCGCGCGGGGGAGACACCCACCTACGGGGTCGAGTTTCGCGCGTTCGACGACGTGGCGCCGGTCGAGGACTGGGGCCTGCGCAGCGGCGAGGTGGGGTGGTCCGCGTTTCTGTTCCAGCGCGACTACCGCGATTACTACCTCAGCAAGGGTATCGCGGGTCGCGTGTTCGTGGAACCGAACCGGCCGCTGCGCCTGGACCTCGAGGTGCGCCGCGACTGGCAAACGAGCGTCGCCGCGCGCGACCCGTGGACGGTGTTCCGCAACGCCCAGCGGTGGCGCCCCAATCCCCCCATCGACGACGGGCACTACACGATCCTCGGGGGCGGGGTCACGCTCGACACCCGCAACGATCGGCTCGACCCGACGGCGGGGTGGTTCCTGCGCGCCCGCTTCGAGAACGCCCGCTCGGAGGACGTGAAACCCGCGATCGGCGTGCCCACCGCGGTGCGGGGGCCGATTCCGACCGACGGGTCATACCAGTTCAGCCGGCTGCTCCTCGATTTCCGACGGTACACGCGGGTGAGCCCGTCGGGGCGCGTGAACCTGCGGCTCCTCGCCGGCGGCTGGATCGGCGGCGATCCGTTGCCCCTGCAGCAGCGGCTGTCGACGGGCGGACCCGATCCGCTCGCGGGCTACGGCTTCCGCCACACCGCTTGCAAGGGCGACATCATCGATCCCGCGTTCGTGGGAACCTTGGTGGCGGCGTGCGACCGCGTGATCCTCGCGCAGGCCGAGTACCGCGGGCACATCTCCCTGCACTGGTCGTACGGTACCTCCGCCCCTGAGGACGAAGCAGCCAAGTCGCTCTTCACGCTCCAGGGACCGGATCTCGTCGTCGTCGCGGATGCGGGGCAAGCGTGGCTCGTGGGCAGCGGGCCCGGCCGTCTCCCCGCCAGTCGGCTGCCGACGCTCGGCAGCTGGCTCGCCAACCTCGGCCTGGGCGTCGATTGGGGCGGGCTCGGCCTGTACGTGGCGAAGGCGGTGACTGCCGGCGAGCCGCTGCGATTCACTCTGCGACTCGACCACCGCTTCTGAGGTGAGGGCGGGCCTCGCGTTCCTGGCCCTCCTCGGCGCGACGGCCGTCTCCCCGGCCGGCGCGCAAGGGCCGGCGTTGACAGTCACGCTCCAGGGCAACGTCGCTCGCGTCCAGACCACGGGGCTCCTCGCCGACGGCAAGTTCGTCGGCCTCATGCGGTCCGGGTTTCCCCTGCGCCTGCATTACCGGCTGGAGCTGTGGCGCGCTCGCTCCGGCTGGTTCGATCAGTACGTCCGCGAGGCATCGTGGGATGCGGTCGCGCGCCACGATCCCCTCGCCGACGACTTCGTGCTGATCCGCACCGGCGGCGGGGTCGCGCGCTACGGCACGCCGGAGGACCTCGAGCGCGCGTTCGTGCTCCCGTATCGCTGGACCCTGAACGTCCGGGGCTCGGGGAACTTCTATTTCCTGTGTCGGCTGGAGGTGACCACGCTCAACGATACGGACCTGGAAGAGTTGACCCGGTGGCTCAAGGGAGACGTGAGCCCCGCGGTCTCGGGCGGCGGCAACCTGGGTGGCGCGCTGGCGCGCGGCGCCCAGCGGCTGATCGTGCGCATCGCCGGCCTCCCGCGCCTCGCTCTCGAGGCGCGGTCGGAAGCGTTCAACCGGCCGGACCAGAACTAGGAGCCGAAGCGCTCGTCGATGGCGTGACGGACGGCGTCGAGCGACCCGCCTCGCGACGCGAGCGAGGTGGCGAGCGTCGCTTCACCCATGCAGATGTCGCACTGGGCGCCGTGGTCGGACTCGAAGCACGTGAGGAGCGAGCGGTGCCCGAGGTGTGTGGCGCATTCGCAATGACAGTGGAGACCGTCGAGCACCTGGGGGACGCTGCGCGCCGCCGCGTACGCGTCCGCGGCCCCGGGCGTATTCAGCACCAGGCTGGGCGGCAACACGCGCTCGGCCGTCACGCCAGGGCGGGGATCGGGGTGCGCCGCCACGCTGCTGGCGCGCGTCGCCACGAGCAGTCCCGCGACGGCCGCGCCCGCCACGCCCGCGATGATCCAGGGGAGCGGCTGGCTCACAGCGCCGCGAGCGTCGCCAACACCTCGCCGCCGTAGAACAATCGGATGTACTTGTGCTGGATCGACGTGAGCCGGCGTACCGCCCACGCGAGGTGCACGAAATGCGGTTCGAACGGCGGCCGCAGCGGGTGCATCCCGGCCTCCGCGGGCAGCAGGTTGCCCTTCCGCGTGTTGCAGGTGCTGCAGGCCGTGAGAACGTTGGTCCAGGCGTTGGTGCCGCCCCGCGACAACGGCACCAGGTGGTCGCGCGTGAGGCACTCCCGGTGGCGCAGCTCCGGCTGGCTCCGCCCGCAGAACTGGCACCGGTAGTTGTCGCGAGCGAACAGGAAGGTGTTGGTCACCTGACGCCGGAAGCGACGCGGCACGTGCACGAACTTGATCAGTCGGATGACCGCCGGCCGCGGGATGGCCAGGCGCTCGCTTTTGACCACGGGGCCGTCCGCTTCGACGATTTCGGCCTTGTGGTCGATCACGAGCCGCAGTGCCCGGCGCACGGGCACCATCGTAAGGGGCTCGAATGACGCGTTGAGAGCGAGACAGCGCAAAGGCACTCCCCTCGGGCGAAAAGTGGCCGTCTCGCTCAACCACGAGCCAGACGGCCACGTATGCTACCTCACCGGCTAAGGCGCGGCAAGAGCGTGGGTTAAGTCGCTCCCCCCTCGGCAAATGCGGCCCGGAGCGATTCGATCTGCTGGGCCACCGCGTGGCGGGAGGCTCCGCCTGGCGTCGCCCGGCTCTCGACCGAATCCTCCCACGTTCCAAGTTGGGCCAGGGCGGCACCCAACGTCGGATGGATGCCCGCCGCCACCGGACCCGGCACGCGGTCGAGCGGCACGCCGGAGCGCTCCGCCTCGCGCACCAGCCGGCCCACGAGGCCGTGGCTCTCGCGGAACGGCACGCCAGCCTCCACCAGGAGGTCGGCGAGGTCGGTGGCCCGGAGCGAAGCATCGAGCGCGGCTTGCATCCGCTCAGGGTCCACGCTCAGCGTCGTGATCGCACCCGTGGTCGCGGGCAGCACCAGGGCCAGCGTGTCGAACGCATCGAACAACAGCGCCTTGTCCTCCTGCAGATCCTTGCTGTAGCCCGCCGGGAGGCCCTTGAGAACGGTGAGCAGCGCCACGAGGTCGCCCAGGAGACGCCCCGATTTCGCCCGTGCCAGCTCGAACACGTCGGGGTTGCGCTTCTGCGGCAGCAGGCTCGAGCCGGTGCTGAAGTCATCCGACAACCGTACGAAGCCGAATTCGGCAGTCGTGTAGAGCACGAGCTCGGCACCGAGGCGCGAGAGGTGCGTGCCGACGAGCGTGAGCGCGAACAGCACTTCGGCGACGAAGTCTCGGTCGCCGGTCGCGTCCAGCGCGTTGGCGGCGACGGAGCGAAACCCCAGCGCTTCCTTGAGCAGCACGCGGTCGACGGCGAACCCAGATCCGGCGAGCGCCCCGGAGCCGAGCGGCAGCTCCGCCACGCGTCGCCGCGCATCGGCGAGGCGCTGGCGATCGCGCACCAGCGGCCAGGCATGCGCCAGCAGCACGTAGGCCCAGCGCACCGGCTGGGCGCGCTGGCCGTGGGTGTAGCCGGGCAGGAGCACAGCGACGCCGTCCTGCGCGCGGGCCACGAGCGAGCGTCCCAGCGCGGCGAGGTCCGCGTCGAGCTGGTCGATCGCGTCGAGGGTCCACAACCGCAGGTCGGTCGCCACCTGATCGTTGCGCGACCGGCCGGTGTGCAGTTTGCCGGCCACCGCGCCCACGTCGTCGTACAGCAGCCGCTCCACCAGCGTGTGCACGTCCTCGTCGGGCGCACCCACCGCCGCGCCGTCAGCGAGCCGCTCGGCCACGCGGTCCAACCCGTCCAGGAGCTGGGTCTCCTCGATGGAGGTCAACACCCCGACGCGGCCGAGCGCGTGCACCCAGGCCTTGCTCGCGGCCACGTCCTGGGGCCAGAGCCGGTGGTCCACCGGCAGGCTGCGGTTCAACGCGTCGAGCGCCGCACTCGGTCCGAGGCTGAAGCGCCCGCCCCACATCTGATGGGCCGCTGGCGCGGCCGGGCCGGCCGGCGCGGCCGGCGCGGGGCCGGCGGGCGGGGTCTCGGCAGGCCGACGTGACATCAGTCGACCGCTGCGCCGACTTCCTGCTGCCGGCGCGCCGCCTCGAGGCCGGATCCGATCCGGATCGACAGGCCGTAAAGATGAATGAACCCTTCGGCATCTTTTTGATCGTAGACGGTGTCCTTGCCGAAGGTGGCGTACGAGGGCTGGTACAGCGCGTACGGACTCTCCCGTCCCGCCACGGTGAGACCGCCCTTGTAGAGCTTGAGCCGCACCGCGCCGGTCACGCGCTTCTGGGTGCTCGTCACCGCCGCGTCGAGCGCCTCGCGCTCGGGTGTCCACCAGCGCCCGTCGTACACCAGGTCCGCATAGCGCAGCGCCAGCTCGTCCTTGAGCCGCAGGGTGCGCCGGTCGAGCACCAGCTGCTCGAGCTCGCGGTGCGCCGCATGGAGCAGCGTCCCGCCCGGCGTCTCGTACACGCCGCGCGACTTCATCCCCACCAACCGGTCCTCCACGACGTCCGCCCGGCCGACACTGTGCTCGCCGGCGATCCCGTTCAGGGTCTCGAGCAGCTCCACCGGGCCCAGGGGGACGTGGTTCACCGAGACGGGCGTCCCCTCCTCGAAGCCGATCTCGACCACGGCGGGGAGGTCGGGGGCTTCGAGCGGGTCCTTCGTCATGACGAAGATGTGCTCCGGGGGCTCGCGTGCCGGATCCTCCAGGATGCCCCCTTCGTGGGAGCAATGCCAGAGGTTGCGGTCGGTGGAGTAGGGCTTCTCGACGGTCGCCTGCACCGGAACGCCCTTCGCCTTCACGTAGGCGATGAGATCCTCCCGGCCCTTGAACTGCCACTCGCGCCACGGCGCGATGACTTGGAGCTCGGGCGCGAGGGCAGCGTACGTGAGCTCGAACCGCACTTGGTCGTTTCCCTTGCCGGTACAGCCGTGGGCCACCGCCTGGGCGCCCGCTCGCTGCGCGAGCGCCACGTGATGCGCGGCCATCACCGGCCGTGCCATGGCGGTGCCGAGCAGATAGGTGCGGGCGTATACCGCACCGGCGCGCAGCGTGGGAAACACGAAGTCGCGCACGAATTCCTCGCGCAGGTCCGCGATCACGCAGTCGACGGCGCCGGAGCGCTTGGCCTTGTCGATCAGGCCCTCCAGCTCGCCCGTCCCCTGCCCCACGTCGGCGGCGAAACACAAGACCCGGGCGCCGTATCGCTCGCGCAGCCAGGGCACGATCGCGGATGTGTCGAGTCCGCCCGAATACGCGAGAACCACCAACGGCCCCATGTCGCGCCCCCTGTTGGTTTATGCAGAAGGATGCATAAACATACAACAGCGCGGTCGCCTGTCAACGCCCGGCGGACACCTAGCGTACTTCCGGAGTTGGGCCGATCCTTGTGGGACCCCATGAACCGACGCGAGCTGCTCGGCGCCCTCGGCGCCACCATCACCCTCCCGGCGCTGGCCGGGCTGCCGACGGACCGGTTGCTCGCGACGGGCCGGCGCGTGCACGGGCGCGCGCGCGCCGGCGCGCTTCAGGTACTCGACCCGCACCAGAGCGAGACGGTCGCCACGATCGCCGAGATGATCATCCCCGCCACCGACACGCCCGGCGCGCGCGCGGCGGGGGTTCACCGCTTCATCGATCTGCTGCTCGCGGAGTGGTTCCCGGATGACGAGCGCGCCGGCTTCTTGGCGGGGCTCGCCGATGTGGACGCGCGGGCTCGTGCGACGTTCGGGACGGACTTCATCGGCGCGAGCGAGTCTCAGCGCGTCGAGCTCCTCGGCAAGCTCGACGCCGAAGGCCAGGCGCTCCGCCAGGCACAGCAGGATCCGCAGCAGCCTTTCTTCCAGCGCATGAAATCCCTCACCGTGTACGGGTATTTCACGTCCGAGGCCGGAGCCACGGCCGAGCTGCACTTCGTGGCGATCCCCGGACGCTACGACGGGTGTACGTCGCTGGACAACGCCCCCGCAGCCCCGGGAGACTTCTGATGACCGCGGCGACGTTCGACGCGATCGTGGTGGGGTCGGGGATCTCGGGCGGCTGGGCGGCGAAAGAGCTGTGCGAGCGCGGGCTGCGCACGCTGGTGCTCGAGGCCGGCCGGCCGATCGACCCGGCGCGGGACTACGTCGAGCACGTGCCACCGTGGGAGATGAAATTCCGCGGGTTCGGCGACCGCACGGCACTCGAGCGAGACCAGTTCATCCAGCGGCACTGCTACGCCTGCAACGAGTACAGCGGCAAGTTCTTCGTCAATGACCGCGACAATCCTTACACGTTCGATCCCGACAAGCCGTTTCACTGGATCCGGGGACGTCAGATCGGCGGCAGATCCATCATGTGGGGGCGCCAGGTGTATCGCTGGAGCGACCTCGACTTCGAGGCCAACGCGCGGGACGGCGTCGGGGTCGACTGGCCGATTCGCTACGCCGATATCGCGTCCTGGTACGATCACGTGGAACGGTTCATCGGGGTGAGCGGTGAGCGGTTGGGACTGCCGCACCTGCCGGACGGGGAATTCCTCCCGCCCATGGCGCTGAACTGCGCCGAGCAGGTGGTCCGGGACGGCGTCGCCAAGCACTTCGCGGACGAGCGGGTCGTGACGATCGGCCGGGTCGCGATCCTCACGCAGGCGCACGGTGGGCGCGCGGCGTGCCACTACTGCGGCCCGTGCGAGCGCGGCTGCATCACCCACTCGTACTTCTCGAGCATCGGCGTCACGCTGCCGGCGGCACGCGCCACCGGACGTCTCACCCTGCGGCCCTACAGCGTCGTGCACAGCGTCATCTACGACGAACGACGCGGCCGGGCCGCCGGCGTGCGGGTGATCGACGCGCAGACCAAGCAGCCGCTCGAGTTTCGCGCGCGGATCGTCTTCCTGTGCGCCTCGACGCTCGAGTCGGCCCGCATCCTGTTGAACTCAAAGACCCCCCGGTTCCCGACGGGTCTCGCGAACTCGAGCGGCGAGCTTGGCAGGAACCTGATGGACCACACCATGGGCGGGGGGGCGGGCGGCACCGTGGCCGGCCTGGAAGACCACACCGTCCACGGGAATCGTCCCAACGGGATCTATGTCCCCCGGTTCCGCAACGTCCGGACCAAGCACCCGGACTTCCTGCGAGGCTATGGGTTTCAGGGCGGTGCTGGACGCGACGGCTGGCGGCGTGGACCCTCGCTGCCAGGGTTCGGTCCCGCATTCAAGGCGGCGCTGC
>DATHGL010000150.1:0-7470 GCA_035317625.1 Gemmatimonadales bacterium
GCTGAACGCTCGCTACCCGTTCCACTTCACGCCGGAGCCGTTCCAGGCGCGGCTCACCGTCACCATCCCGCTGTGGAGCAACTTCCTGCAGCCGCTGCAGGTATCGCAGGCCAAGGCGACGCAGCAGGACCTGCAGGAATCGGTGCGGGCGCGGGGGCTACAGGTACAGACCGACGTGAGCCAGGCCTACCTCACGCTCGAGACGGCGTTTCAGACGATCGCCATCCAGGACACGAACCGCGCGGCGGCCCGGGAGCAGCTGCAGCTGGCCACGGAGCGCTATCGGGTCGGCTCGGGCACGTTCTTCGAGCTGCTCGACGCCCAGGTGGCGGCGCTGCGCGCCGAGACCGACTACATCAATGCTGGGTACGACTACCACAAGGCGCGGGCCGCCCTCGAAGCGGCGGTCGGCCGGTCGCTCCGGTAACGGAAGGATTCGACTGCCATGTCCAAGCGCAACAAGGTGCTGGTGGGAACCGGGGTCGCGGTGCTGATCGTGGGGCTGGTCGCGATCAGCGCTGGGGCGCGGCGGGAACGCGGCCAGGAAGTGCGGCTCGAACAGGTGAGCACGCGGGACCTCGTCGCGGCCGTGACCGCCAGCGGCAAGATCCAGCCCAAGAAGAAGGTCGACGTCTCGGCCGACATCACGGGCCGCATCACGAAGATCGCCGTGCGGGAGGGCGACTTGGTGAAGCAGGGGCAACTCCTGCTGCAGATCGACCCCACCATTTATCAAGCCAACCTGCAGCAGGCCCAGGCCACCATGGCGTCGTCGCAGGCCGCCGTCGTCCAGGCCAAGGCAAACACGGATCAGGCCGAGCGCGCCTTGCGCCGCACCACCGAGCTGCACACCCAGAGCCCCAATCTGGTCTCGCAGGAGCAGCTGGAGCAGGCGCAGACGGCGTTCGACATCGGTGAGTCGAACCTGAACGCCGCGCAGCATCAGGTCGACCAGGCCCGGGCCGCGGTGCAGTCGGCGCGCGACAACCTCCGGAAGACGACGCTCCTCGCTCCGATGACCGGCCGGGTGACGCGCCTGGCCGTGGAGGAGGGCGAGGTGGCCGTGCCGAGCACGTTCTCCAAGGACATCGGCCTGCTGCTCACCGTGTCCGATCTGTCGGTGATCCAGGCAAAGGTGAAGGTCGACGAGACCGATGTGGTGCGCGTGCACGTGGGCGACTCGGTCGAAGTCTCGATCGATGCGTTCCCCGACACGGCATTCGTCGGCCGCGTGACGAAGGTCTCCGACTCGAGCGTGCGCGACGCGACCTCGGCCGCCACGGGCCAGAGCGACCGGGCCGTGGATTACGAGGTCGAGGTCACGCTCGACAAACCGCCGGCCGACATCCGCCCCGATCTCTCGGCGACCGCGCGCGTGGTGACCGACACGCGCAAGCAGGTACTCTCGATCCCGATCATCGCGCTCACCGTGCGTGAGAACAACCCGGTGTCGACCGAGCTGCGCCCGGTGGACACCACCGGGACCCGGAAGAAGAAGGAAGCCGAGGGTGTGTTCGCGGTGAAGGACGGCGTGGCGACCTTCCGGCCGGTGAAGGTCGGGATCGCCGGCGACGAGTACTTCGAGGTGACGGACGGCCTCAAGGCGGGCGAGACGATCGTCGCGGGGCCGTACCAGGCGATCCGCGACCTGAAAGAGGGCGCACGCGTCCGGGCCATGAAGCAGTCAGCGGACTCGGCGAAGAAGAAGAAGGCGGCGACATGAGCGAGCTGCAGCCGTTCCGGACCGGCGACACGCCGCTCCCCGAGATCGTCATCCTCACGCACAAGTTGACGCGCGAGTACGACATGGGCGGCGAGGTCGTGCGGGCGCTGCGGGGCGTGAGCCTGCAGATCAAGCAGAACGAATACGTGGCGGTGATGGGACCCTCGGGCTCGGGCAAGTCCACCCTGATGAACCTGATCGGCTGCCTCGACACGCCGAGCGCGGGCGAATACTGGCTCAACGGCCAGCAGGTCTCCGACCTGAACGACGACCAGCTGGCCCGCATCCGCAACAAGGAGATCGGGTTCGTCTTCCAGACGTTCAATCTCCTGCCGCGCGCCACCGCGCTGCACAACGTGGAGCTGCCGCTCATCTACGCCGGGGTGGGCGCGCGCGAGCGACGCGCCCAGGCGGCGCGGGCGCTCGAGAGCGTGGGGCTCGCCGACCGTATGGCGCATCGGCCCAACGAACTGTCGGGGGGCCAGCGCCAGCGGGTGGCCATCGCCCGCGCCCTCGTGAACCGCCCGTCGATCCTGCTCGCCGACGAGCCGACCGGCAACCTCGACTCGGCCACCAGCGCCGAGATCATGCAGGTCTTCCGTGACCTCCATGCCCAGGGCCAGACGATCGTGATGGTGACCCACGAGCACGACATCGCGATCCACGCGGCGCGCGTGGTGACGTTGCGCGACGGCGTGATCGCCAGCGATCAGCGCCAGGCGGCGTAGTACGTGCGCGTCTTCGAAGCGATCCGCCTCGCCCTGCAGACGCTCCGGACCCAGAAGCTGAAGAGCGGTTTCTCGCTGCTCGGCGTCTTCATCGGCGTCGCGTCGCTCATCGGCGCGTGGTCGATCGTCAACGGGGTGAACCGCTACATGACCGAGAAATTCGCCCAGACCCTGTTCGGCGTGAACACGTTTCAGCTGCGGCGCCGGCCGATGTTCACGCCGAACGTGCCGGACTCCGTGTGGCGGGCGTGGGCACGGCGACCCCGCATCCGCTTCAGCGATGCCGAGGCGGTGGGCGCCGCGCTGACGATGCCGGTCATCACGGCCTGGCAGTCGAGCGAGAACGTCTCCGTCTTCTTCGGCGGCAAGGAAGCGCGCGACATCGAACTCACGACGGCGAGCGAGCGCTACTTCGACATCAAGAACCTGCGGCTCGCCCTGGGGCGGGCGTTCACCGCCCAGGAGAACCGCTCGGGTGCCCCCGTGGCGGTCCTGGGCGCCGCGGTGGCGAAGCGGTTGTTCGTGAATCGGGCGCCGCTCGAGCACAGCGTGCGGATCGGCGGGATCGGGTACCGAGTCATCGGCGTGGTGGAGGAACAGGGGAGCATTCTCGGCTTCCCCCTCGACCGCTTCGTCGTCGTGCCGGCCCTGTCGCCCGCCCAGAACCTCGTCAACCCGCCCGGCATCTTGGACGCCTTCCTGGTCAAAGCGCAGACCGAACCCGACATGCGCCTGGCGATGGACGCGGCCGAGGGGGTCATGCGCAGCCGTCGCCATCTGCGACCGCGGCAGGACGACAACTTCGCGCTGGATACCTCCGAGGGCGTGCAACGCTTCTGGGCCGGGATCAGTCGAATCCTCGTCGTGGTGCTGCCCGGCGTGGTCCTCGTATCGCTGGTCATCGGCGGCATCGTGATCATGAACATCATGCTCATGTCGGTGGCCGAGCGGACTCGCGAGATCGGCTTGCGGAAGTCACTCGGCGCCCGGCGCCGCGACGTGCTGCGACAGTTTTTGGCCGAGTCGGTCGCGATCGCCACTGTCGGCGCCGCATTCGGCATCGTCGCCGGCATCGGACTCACCGTCCTGATCAACGCCATCAGCCCCCTGCCAGCCAGCGTGTCGCCGGCTTCGGTCGTGCTCGGGGTCGTCATGGGTGCGGGCGTCGGCGTGCTCGCGGGCGTGTACCCAGCCAGCCGTGCCGCCCGGCTCGATCCCATCGCCGCCCTGCGCCAGGAGTGACGCGTGACCGCCCTGTTCGAAGGTGTCGGCATCGCCCTGTCGTCGCTGCGGGCGCACAAGATGCGCGCGGCGCTCACGATCCTGGGCGTCGCCATCGGGGTCACGGTCGTCATGGTCATTGGGGCGTTGATCAGCGGGTTCAACAAGGGAATCTCCGACATGCTCGCCTCCCTCGGCCCGAAGACGTTCTGGGTGGGACGGTACTGGGGTGGGCAGGGCGACGTGGATCCGGACGACCCGGATCCGTGGCGGCGGCGGCCTTCGATGACGATGGACGAGGCCACCCGCCTCGGCCAGCTGCCCTCCATCGCCTTCGTGGTCGTCGACGAGAACACCTCCGCGGACATCGACTTCGAAGGCCGTCGGCTGTCGGCCATCAGCATCCGGGGTCGTAATGCCGACTGGCCGAAGATCGAGGGCGGCACCATTCACCCCGGCCGTTCGTTCACACATGTCGAGGACGCCGCCAACGGCCACGTCGCCGTCGTGAACACGAGGCTCGCGGAGAATCTGTTCGGCGATCGCGATCCGACGGCCCGGCGCATCAAGATCAGCGGCGTGCCGTACGACGTGGTCGGTGTGTACGACCCACCGCCTCGCCTGTTCGGCGGGGACGACCAGGCCCAAGCCCTGATCCCGCACGGGACCTTCACGAAGGACCTGCAGTACTGGCACGGCTGGATGGACATGTTCGTCGTCCCCCAAGACTCGGTATCCCTCGAGCGCGCGATGGACGACGTCACGGTGGCCCTGCGCACGATGCGCGGGCTCCGCCCGGGGCAGCGCAACAACTTCGATGCCGTGACCCAACAGGTCTATACGAAAGCCATCAACAGCTTCACGCTGGTGGCCCGGGTCCTGATGATCGCGCTCTCGATGGTGGGCCTGCTGGTCGGCGGCATCGGGGTCATCGCGATCATGATGATCTCGGTGACGGAGCGGACCCGGGAGATCGGCGTCCGCAAGGCGTTGGGTGCCACGCGGCGCGAGATCCTGTGGCAGTTCCTGGTCGAGGCGGCGACCCTGACGCTGGTCGGCGGGATCGTCGGCATGGCGGTCGGCTGGCTCGTGTCGGTCGTGCTCGCCCGCGCCACGCCGGTCCCCGCCTACGTGCCGCTCGGCTCGGTGATCCTGGCGCTCGGTGCAGCCGCCGTCACGGGTCTGCTCTTCGGCATCTACCCCGCGAGCAAGGCGGCCAGGCTCGATCCGATCGAGGCGTTGCGTTACGAATAGGCCATGCCCTTCTTCGAGGCGATCCGCCTCGCCCTCCAGACCCTCCGGGCGCAGAAACTGAAGAGCGCCTTTTCGATCGTGGGCGTGTTCATCGGCGTGATGTTCCTCATCGCCGTCGTCTCCGTCGTGCAGGGGATGAACCGGTACATGACCGACAAGTTCGCCGGCACCATCCTCGGCGTGAACACATTCCGACTGCGCCAGTTCCCCGATGTGCAAGTCGGCAACGTCACCGACTCGACGTGGCGCGTGTGGCGCCGCCGACCTCGCATCACCTACGACGACGCACAGGCCGTGATACGCGGCGTGACGATCCCCGTGGCTGCCGCATGGGAGTCGAGCACCCGCGCCGCGCTCACCGCGGGCCGCAAACAGGCCAAGGACGTGGCGGTCACGGCCGCGACGGAGCGCTACTTCGAGATCCGCTCCCTCGGGCTCGAGCGGGGCCGCGCCTTCACCGCGCAGGAGGTCCAGGCGGGCATGCCCGTCCTGGTGCTCGGCCACGAGCTGGCCGACAAGCTGTTCGAGAGCCAGGATCCGATCGGGGGCGAGGTGAAGATCTTCGACCTCCCGTATCGGGTCATCGGCGTCGTCGAGAAGCAGGGCAATCTGTTCGGGCTGTCACTCGACAAGTTCGCCGTGGCGCCCGCGAGCGCTCCCCTCAAGCGCTACGTCAACCAGCCGCGCGTGGTCGACGCCCTGGCGATGAAGGCCCACTCCCAACCCGAGATGCGCGAGGCGATGGCGCAGGCAGAGGCCGTCATGCGCAGCCGGCGCCACCTGCGACCGCGCGAGCCGGACGATTTCGCGCTCGAAACCGCGGACGAGGTGCTCGATTTCTGGGCCAAGATCAGCCGGGTGCTGTTCGTCGCGCTCCCGGGCCTCGTGGCGATCTCCTTGGTGGTCGGGGGCATCGTGATCATGAACATCATGCTGATGGCGGTCGCGGAGCGCACCCGTGAAATCGGGATTCGCAAGTCGCTCGGGGCGCGGCGGCGCGACATTCTCCGCCAGTTCCTGGTCGAGGCGGCGATGCTCGCCACCGTGGGCGCCGCCGGCGGCGTTGCCGTCGGCATCGGGCTCGCTGCGGCAGTGGCCGCCACGACGCCGGTCCCCGCCGCCGTGGCCCCCTGGTCGATCCTCGTCGGCGTGATGCTCGGGGCCGGGGTCGGCATCGTCGCGGGCGTGTACCCGGCGAGCCGCGCCGCGCGCCTCGACCCGATCGCGGCCTTGCGGCACGAGACATGACGCCGCTGTTCGAAGGCGTCGGCGTCGCGATCGATTCGCTGCGTGCCCACAAGGGCCGCGCGGCCTTGACCATCATGGGCGTCGCGATCGGCGTGGCCGTCGTGATGGTGATCGCCGCGCTGATCAGCGGCATCAACCAGAGCGTCTCGAACATCTTCGAGTCGATCGCTCCACGCACGTTTCTCGTGTGGCGCTTCTTCCAGGCCGGGGTGAACGTGTCGGATGGCTCCGACGAATCGAGCCCGTGGCGGCGCAATCCGGCGCTGACGGCACTCGAGGCCGACCGCATCGCGCTGCTGCCGTCGGTGCACTACGTCACCCGTCGCGAAGAGAGCGCCGCCACCGTGGGGTTCGGCGACCTGCGGCTCGAGTCGGTCGAAGTCTCGGGACTGTCCTCGCAGTGGGTGGAGGTGAACGGCGGCGACGTCTATCCGGGGCGCACCTTCACGCGACTCGAAGATCTGTCGAGCGGACCGGTGGCGGTCATCAACCGGAAGCTCGAGGATCAGCTGTTCCGCGGCCGCGACCCGATCGACCAGACGATCCACATCGCCGGAGTGCCGTTCACCGTGATCGGCGTCTACACGCCTCCCCCGAGTCTGTTCAGCGGCAGCACCCCGCCGTTCGTCGGGATTCCGCATGGCGCATTCGTCAAGTACGTGCCGTACCTCAAGGGGATGATGCGGCTCGCGGTCGCGCCGGCGCCCGGCTACACCCAGCAACAATCCATGGACGAAGTGATCGCGACGCTGCGCTCGCTCCGGGGGCTCAAGCCGGCGCAGGAGAACAACTTTTCCCTCGTGACCCAGGACAAGCTGCTCGACTCCTGGAACCAGGTCACGGGGATGTTCTTCCTCGTGATGCTCGTGCTCTCCTCGATCGGGCTGATGGTCGGGGGCGTCGGCGTGGTCGCGATCATGACGATCTCCGTCACCGAGCGCACCCGCGAGATCGGCGTCCGCAAGGCCCTCGGCGCGACGCGGCGCGAGATCCTGTGGCAGTTCCTGGTCGAGGCCGCGACCCTGACCCTCGTGGGCGGCGCCGTGGGTCTGCTGGTGGGCGGCCTGGTGGCGTTCGCGATCGCCCACCTCACCCCGATCCCCGCGAACGTGCCGCTCGGGTCGGTGATCGCCGCCCTCATCGCCGCCGCGCTCACGGGGATCGTGTTCGGGTTGTATCCCGCGAACAAAGCGGCGCGGCTCGATCCCGTGGAAGCGCTGCGATATGAGTAGCCGCGAGCCGCCCCCTGTCGCGCGGGCGCGCCGACGGTGCAACCCGCGGCCACCGTGATCCTCG
>DATHGL010000151.1:0-2004 GCA_035317625.1 Gemmatimonadales bacterium
GCCGCATCCAAATGTATGGATACGGCTCCCGTGACGCTGCTGCGTAACTGTTTGTTTGCTACGCTCTTACTTAGTCGGGACGGCGGGATTTGAACCCGCGACCCCCTGAACCCCATTCAGGTGCGCTACCGGACTGCGCTACGTCCCGAAATGCTAGACGGCCAGACGTCGAGACGTCTAGACGCCCAGGAAAAACCACGACAACAGCCGAACACCGCCTACCTCCAACCTACCGCTCACCCCCGCTAGCCGTCTCGACGTCTAGGCGTCTGCCTGCGTCCTAGCCGTCTCCCGCTCATCCGCTAGCCGTCTCAGGATATGGTCTCCCAAAGCTAGTGGCGCTTGGAGCGCCAGGGCAGTGCCTGTATCGTCGTCGCCCTGGTCTACTTGATCGTCTTCGACGCCTCGTCCCACGTGACCGCGGCGCGCCGGAAATACGCCGCGTTGGCCATGTGACAGGCGAGCGCGGCGTGGTGGCCGAACACCACGTCCTCGACCACCGGCTTCCGCGTTCGCACCGCGTCGAAGAAGTTCCACAGGTGCGCCCGTGTGAGGTCATCGTCGGGACTCGTGAACGACACCGTCTCCGCGAGGGGGAGCGCCTCGCCCGGCTTGGAATCGTGGTCCCGGTGCCACTGCTGCTCGTATGCCTCGCGCAGGGCGCGCGGGTAGCTGCCGGTGTAATAGCTCGGCGAGTCGTCCTTCCCCTCTTGCGGCGAGAACGTCAGCGTATGGCCCGCGACCTCGAGCACCCCCTTCGATCCCTGGATGCGGTACTGCTCCGGCATCGCGGTCCCCAGATTCAGCCGCATGTACACGGGCAGATCGCCGTAGTAAAAGATCGTCGCGTGCACGTCCGGCATGTTGCGGCCATCCTTCCAGCGCCGGATGCCGCCGACGGCCGCCGCCTGCCGGGGCGGCTGGTTGATGCCGAGCATGAACATCATGCCGCTGATCAGATGGACGAGCAGATCGCCCGCCACTCCCGTGCCGTATTCCTTCCAGCAGCGCCAGCGCGCGAAGACGTTCGCATCGAACGGCCGCTTCGGCACGTCGTTCTGCCAGGTGTCCCAGTCCAGCGTCCGCGGCGACAGGTCGGGGGGCGGCGGATACTCCCACGCGCCGGTCGGATCGTTCCGGCCGTTCCAACCTTCCACGAGCGTGAGGTCGCCGAGCACGCCCTGCGCGATCATCTCCTTGGCCTTGGCGCAGATTTGCGAGCTGACGCGTTGCGAGCCCACCTGGAGAATGCGGCCGCTCTTCCTGACGGCGTCCACCATCGCGACGCCCTCGGCCGCCGTATGCGACATCGGCTTCTCGATGTAGATGTCCTTGCCCGCGCTCACCGCTTCGACCACCATGCGCCGGTGCCAGTGGTCGGGGACCGCGGCGACGATGCAGTCGATAGTCTTGTCGTCCAGCAGTCTGCGATACTCACGCGTGGCGGGAAGATTCGGGCCCGCGATCTCCTTCGCCAACGTGTGACGGCCGTCGTACAGGTCGGCGGCGCCGGCGCACGTCACGCCCGGCAGCGCAATCGCGTCTCCGAGGAGGCCTGACCCCTGCATCCCCACGCCGATCATGCCGAAGCGCAGGGTGTCGCTCGGCGGGACGCGCATCCCCCCCCCGAACGGCGCGCCGAGCCGCGAAGCCCCTGCCGCCGCCGCGGTCACTTCCAGAAACTCCCGGCGCTTCATCACAGCGTCCTCCCTAGAGGAGCGCGGCGAAGGTCGGGCGGCTCCTGCGTGAACCCCTGTTGCTTCATGAAGTTCATCACGGCTGACCGAGCCATGTCCGCCTCCTTCTATAACAACAAGATAAGCTGGCTCCTGGGACAGGCCTGCGCCTCGGTGACTTACGACCGGCGCAACATCCAGTATACCAAACCCCTCAGGTCCGCCAAGCCGATGCTGAAGTCGGCCCTGGGCCCGCCCGGCACCCCCGAGTCGCGCCCCGGAAAGAGTCGGGCACCGATGCGGAGCTTGTCCGCGAGCAGGTACCACG
>DATHGL010000152.1:0-12214 GCA_035317625.1 Gemmatimonadales bacterium
GCGCATCGTCGGTCACCGGCACGCGCGCCTGGGCGCCCGCCGGCTCGCCATCATGGACCTCACCACCGGCGACCAGCCGTTCCAGAGCCCCGACGGCCAGATCTGGATGGTGTGTAACGGCGAGATCTACAACGCCCCGGAGCTGCGCCGCGAGTGCGCTCAGGCCGGCTATGCGTTCCGCTCGACCGGCGACATCGAGACGATCGTCCCTCTGTACGAGCGCTTGGGCCCCGACGCGGTGGCGCGACTCGATGGCATGTTCGGACTGGCCGTGTGGGACGAGACGCGGCAACGGCTGCTGCTGGCCCGCGACCGCGCCGGCGAGAAGCCCCTCTTCTGGACCCAGGTCGATGGCGAGGTGCGGTTCGCCTCCGAGATCCAGGCGCTGCTCGCCTACCCCGATCAACCCCGGCGCATGAACCCTGCGGCGGCCGCGTTGTACGGCGCGCTCGGCTACGTCCCCGCCCCCCACACGATGCTCGCCGGCATCTCCAAGCTCCCGCCGGCCCACGTCCTGGTGGCCGACCGGACGGGCGTCGCGCTGCACCGGTACTGGGACCCGGCCGCGGTGGCGGCGCGCGAGTCGCGCCTCGATACGCCCGCCACCCTGCGCGACGCGCTGCTCCACGCCGTCGCGCGCGAGCTGATGTCGGACGTGCCCGTGGGAGTGTTCACGAGCGGCGGGCTCGACTCGTCGTTGCTCGCGGCGGCCGCGGCGCGCGTCATGCCCGGCGAGCAGATCCACACCTACTCGGTGCGGTTCGCGGAGCCGGGCTACGACGAGAGCCCCTACGCCGCGGCGGTGACTCGGGTCATCCGCACCATCCATCACGCGGTCGCGGCGGACGACCGGGAGCTCGAGCGCGCGTTCGACGTCGTGATCCGCTCGCTCGCCGAGCCAGTGGGCGACCCCGCCATCCTCCCGACGTATCTCCTGGCCGACGCGGCACGCGAGCACGTCAAGGTCGTGCTCTCGGGCGAAGGGGCGGACGAGCTGTTCGGCGGGTACCCGACGTACCTGGGCCACAAGGCGACGCTCGTCTACCGACGCGTGCCGGGCGTGCTGCGCCGGGCGTTCCGCTGGACGGTGGAGCAGCTGCCGGCGTCCAGCGGCAAGGTCACACTCGAGTTCCTGCTCAAGGAGTTCGTCGCCGCCGCGGAGCTGCCAGCGCTCGACCGGCACCTCACCTGGTTCGGCGCGCTGGGCCCGGGACGTGGAGGAGGCATCGTTTCTCAGATCGCCTGCCAGCTCACCGGCTTCCCGGCGACCGATCCCTTGAACCGCATCCTGTGGCTCGATTTCCTCACCTACCTGCCGGACAACCTGCTCGTCAAGGTGGATCGCG
Source organism: Gemmatimonadales bacterium (assembly GCA_035317625.1). Taxonomy (GTDB): domain Bacteria; phylum Gemmatimonadota; class Gemmatimonadetes; order Gemmatimonadales; family GWC2-71-9; genus AG41. The sequence continues at coordinate 1,347 of DATHGL010000152.1, forward strand.
GGACCATGCTCGCGTCCATCGAGGCGCGAGCGCCCTATCTGGACCGCGAGGTGATGGAGCTGGCACTGCCGGCGCCGTCGGCCCGCAAGGTGCGTGGCTACACCACCAAGGCGATATTAAAGGAAGCGGCGCGCGGGCTGGTGCCGGATGCGGTGATTCGCCGCCGCAAGCGCGGTCTGTCGGTGCCGGTGGCGCGGTGGCTCAACGCCGGACTCGCCTCCCTCGCGGACCGCCACTTGGTGGCGCCGCGCCTCTTTCCCGGCGCGCCCACGGCCCGCCTGCTGGCGGAGCACCGGTCCGGCGCGCGCAACAACGCCCGCAAGCTCTGGCCCATTCTCATGGCGGAGCTGTGGGCGGAACGGTGGAACGTGGACGGACATCCGTAGGGGAACCATGAACCGTACCGAAGCACTCGCCCTGATGGAGCAGCACACGAAGTCCCCCTCGCTGCGCCAGCACATGCTGGCGGTCGAGGCGGCGATGCGTGCCTACGCCGCGACGCACGGCGAGGATCCCGAGACGTGGGGCCTGGTGGGGCTGCTGCATGACTTCGACTACGAGAAGTTCCCGAACCACGAGCATTCACCCACCGAGGGCCACCCGGCGTGGGGCGTGCAGCGGCTACGCGAGCACGGCGTGGCCGAGCCGTTGTGCCGCGCGATTCTCGGGCACGGGACGTACACGGGTGTGGCGCGCGACACACCGCTGGCCCGCACCTTGTTCGCCGTGGACGAGCTGTGCGGCTTCCTGGTGGCGTGCGCGCTGGTGCGTCCCTCCAAGAGCTTCGCCGATCTCGCGGTGTCGTCCGTGAAGAAGAAGCTCAAGGACAAAGCCTTCGCGCGCGGTGTGAACCGCGACGAGGTGACTCAGGGGGCGGAGGAGCTGGGGGTGCCGCTGGACGAGCACATCGCCTTCGTGATCCAGGCGCTTCGGCCGGTCGAGGGCGCCCTCGGCCTCGGCGCGCAGGCGTCCGTGGGGTGAGCGTTCCCGCGACTGTCGCGCCCGGCGCGCGCGACCCGCTCGCCCTCGCGATCGACCGCGCGGCGGGAGCCCGGCCGATCGACGGCAACCGGCTCGAGCACCACCCCGACAGCCCACGCGCCCTCGACGCCATGCTCGCCGCGATCGTGGCGGCGCGCCGCTGGGTGCACTTCGAGAACTACATCATTCGGGACGATGCGACCGGTCGGCGCTTCGCCGACGCGCTTGTCGCACGCGCGCGCGAGGGGCTCGGGGTACGGGTGCTGTACGACGCGCTCGGCTCGCTCGGCACGTCGCGCCGCTACTGGCGGCGTCTGGTCCAGGCCGGCGTCGAGGTGCGCGCGTTCCACCCGCTCTTCACCCGTCATCCGTTCAACCTGTTCGCGCGCGACCACCGCAAGCTGCTCGTCACCGACGGCGGTTGGGCCATGACCGGCGGCCTGTGCATCGGCGACGAGTGGGCGGGCGACCCCGTACGCAGGCGCCGGCCGTGGCGCGATACGATGGTAGCCGTCGCCGGTCCTGCGGCCGCGGCGCTCGACGGCGCCTTCGCACGCATCTGGCGGCGCGCGGGCGCGCCGCTCCCGCCCGACGAGCTGGAAGCCGATCCCGCCGAATGCGGATCCTCGACGGCCCGCGTCGTGGCCGGCGCCCCCGGCCGGGCGCGCATGTACCGCGCCGTGCAGCTGCTCGCCGCGAGCGCGAGAGACCGCCTCTGGATCACCGACGCGTACCTGATCGCACCGCGGCCGCTGTACGCCAGCCTGCTCGACGCCGCACGGGCCGGCGTGGACGTACGCCTCCTCGTCCCCGGCACGAGCGACCTTCCCGTGCTGCGCGATTCCACCCGGATCGGCTACCGCGAGCTGTTGCGCGCCGGTGTTCGCATCTTCGAGTGGCAGGGGCCGATGCTGCATGCCAAGACGCTGCTGGTCGATCGCCGCTGGGCGCGCGTGGGGTCGAGCAACCTCAACGTGTCGAGCTTGCTCGGGAACTACGAGCTGGATCTGTTCGCCGAGTGTCCCGAGCTCGCCACGGCGCTGGCGCAACAATTCCTGCGCGATCTCGCCTCGAGCCAGGAGATCGTGCTGCGAGCCGGGCGTCGATTCCTCCCTCCCCGGCTCGTTGGAGCCCCCGCCACCACGCCGTCGCTCGTTCTCGAGCAGCCGCACAAGCGCTCAGGGTACGAGCTCGGGGCTGTGGCCGTCGTCACGTTGCGCCGTGTGGCGGGCGGATTGCGGCGCACGATCTCCGCCACGGCGGCGCTCACGTTCGTGACACTCGGCGGCCTGCTGCTCGTGTTTCCCCGCGTGATGAGCATCGTCTTGGCTACCGGGGCGTTCGCGATCGCCCTGGGGCTCGGCCTGTATGCCTTCGAGCGGCGCCGCCGCGCGAGCGATGATGACTGAGCCCCAACCCCCGCGGGAGGCTGCGCGTATAGCCCAGGAGGAAGAGGCGGGGTTGGTCGCCCGCGCCGTCGCCGGCGATCGGGCCGCGTTCGGCGTTCTGGTGGAGCGATACGCCGGAGTCGCGCGGCGGGTGGCGCGAGCGGTGCTCGGGAATCCTGCGGACGCGGACGACGCGGCGCAGGACGCCATGCTCTCGGCGCTCGTGAAGCTCGAGCAGTACGACCGGCGGCGTCCCTTCGGCCCGTGGCTCTTGCGCATCGTGGCGAACGCCGCCACCGACCGGCGCCGGCGCCGCACGGTCCGGCACGTCGAGCCGCTCGACGTCGGGCTGACGGCCGGCGGCCCCCGCCCCGACACGACGGCCGAGCGCTGGGCGCTGGGCGAGCGGCTGCGCCAGGCGCTCGCCGAGCTGCCGGAGCGTCGGCGCATGGCGGTGGTGCTGTTCGACGTCGAAGGGTATTCGCACGCCGAGATCGCGCTGATCCTGAAGCTGCCGGAAGGGACCGTGCGGTCCGAAGTGTTCCACGCGCGGCGCCGCTTGCGCACGCTGCTCGCGGACTGGAAGGAGGAGGGATGAAGGACCTGCAACCGTTCGATCATCGACCCGATCCGGTGCTCGGGGACGCCCTGCGTCGGGCGCTCGACCCCGGCGTCGACGGAGCGGCCTTCGTGGCGCGCGTGCTGGCGCGGGCGGCACAGGAGCGCGTCGCATCCTGGGACGCGGTGCTCGCCCGCTGGGCGCGCCCCGGCGTCGCCGCCGCCGTGCTGGTCGCCGTCGCCGCGGGCTTCCTGCTGGGTCGCGCGGCCGCACGCCCTCCCGCCGGCGCCCGCCCCACGGTCACCGACGTCCTGATCGCGCCGCCCGCGCACCCGGGCGAGGTCGACGTGGTCCTCGCCTCCGTCATCGAGAACTAGAGAGGGATGGCCGTCATGCTGAATCGCTCCAGAACCTGGGCCGTGGTGTTCCTCGTCGCCACGTTCACGGCGGGGATCACCGTCGGGGCCGGCGGCCGGGCGCTGTGGGTCCGCTACGCGTCCGCCGCGGCGCCCGAGCGGACGCGCGGACTCGACCGGATGATGGAGGAGCTGACCGAAGAGCTGCGCCTCGGTCCCGCGGAGCGTGACTCCGTGCGGGCGATCCTGCAGCGTCACCGCACCCGGATGACCGCCGTGTGGGAAACCGTGCGCCCGCGTTTCGACTCGATGCGGGCCCAGATGGATTCCGAGGTGTCCCGCCAGCTCACCCCCGAGCAGCAGATCAAGTACCGCGACCATGTGACCCGGTACCGGCATCAAAAGGAGCAGGAGAAGACCGACACAGGGGCGGGAGGACAGAAGAAATGAAGGGCGCGCGGCGGCTGGCGATCGCGGGATGCGTGTCGCTCTGGTGCGCGACCACGCTCGCGGCGCAGCAGACGGCGCCGACGCCGCCCGTGCAGCTCCAGGTCTCGCTCGCGGACGCGGTGCGCCGAGCGCTCGACGTGCAGCCGGACATGGTGCAGGCGAAAGGGGATGCGCGCAACGCGGGGGCCAGCGGGCGATCCGCCTGGGGCGCGTTCCTGCCGACGGTGAGCACCAGTGCGTCGGCCTCGCGCAGCAACACCGCGCACTTCAGAGAGGGGACCACGGATCCCTTGCCGGCGGTCTACTCGTACTCCGGCGGCCTGTCGGCCAGCCTCGACCTGTTCGATGGGTTCCGGCGACTGGCGAACCTGCGGGCCACGTCGGCCGATCAGGACGCCGCCGGCGCCGGGCTCGTGAGCCAGCGTTACCAGACGACGTTGGCGACGCAGCAGGCATTTTTCACCGCCCTCGCGAACGAAGAGCTGGTGCGCGTGGGGCAAGCGCAGGTCGACCGCGCCAAGGAGCAGCTGCAGATCTCGGTGAACAAGTTCCAGGCCGGCGCCGCGACGCGGTCCGACACGCTCACCTCGACGGTCGATCTCGGCAACGCCCGGCTGTCGCTGCTCCAAGCACAGGCGAACCTGGCGACCGCCCAGGCCAACCTCGGTCGCCAGATCGGCGTCGACCAGCCGGTGCGGGCGATGCCCGACACGGCGTTCCCCGGGCTCCCGGACACGATGGCGCTGCGCGCCGCGGCGCTCCAGGCCGCGCCCGTCGTGGACCAGGCCGAGGCACAGGCGCGGGCGGCGAGCGCCCGGACGTGGACCGCCCGCTCGCAGTACTGGCCCTCGCTGAGCGTGTCGTACACCAACAACCGGGCGGGCACGGGCTCGCCCCAGCTCCCGCTGTTCACCAGTTACCCCGAGAGCTTCTCGTGGCGGTTCGGTCTCTCGTGGACGTTGTTCAACGGCTTCCAACGCGAGCAGGCGCAGGTGTCCGCGAGCGTGGCCCAGGACGTCGCCAGGGCCCGGGCGGCGGACGCGCGCCGCCAGGTGAACGCGCAGCTCACCCAGCAGCTGGCTGCGCTGTTCACGTCGTACGCGCAGATCGAGATTACCGACGCCAACGTCGCGGCCGCCACCGAGGCGCTCCGCGTCACCCAGGAGCGCTACCGCCTCGGCGCCGGCACCCTGCTCGACCTGCTCACGGCCCAGGCCAACATGACCCAGGCCCAGGTGAGTCAGGTGCAGGCGCGCTACAACTACCTCATCGCCCGCGCTCAGGTCGAAGCGCTCGTGGGACACCCGCTGTGACCGGCGTGGAGCACGCCACGTTCCGCACCGGCGACACACCGCTGCCGGACATCGTCATCCTCGCGCACAAGCTCACCCGCGACTACGACATGGGCGGCGAGGTGGTCCACGCGCTGCGCGCCGTCGAGATCCAGGTCCGCCGGAACGAGTTCGTCGCCATCATGGGCCCGTCGGGGTCCGGAAAGTCCACGCTGATGAACCTGATCGGCTGCCTCGACACGCCGACGGCCGGCGAATACTGGCTCAACGGCCAGCAGGTGAGCGATTTGTCCGACGATGAGCTGGCGCGCATTCGCAACAAAGAGATCGGGTTCGTGTTCCAGACGTTCAACCTGCTGCCCCGGGCCAGCGCGCTCCACAACGTGGAGCTGCCGCTCATTTACGCGGGCCTCGCCGCGAAGCAGCGCCGGGCCCAGGCGGCGCGGTCGCTCGAGCACGTGGGGCTCGCCGACCGCATGGAGCACCGCCCCAACGAGCTATCCGGTGGGCAGCGCCAGCGCGTCGCGATCGCCCGGGCCCTCGTCAACGAGCCCTCGATCCTCCTCGCCGACGAGCCGACCGGGAACCTCGACTCCGCTACCGGCGAGGAGATCATGCGCCTGTTCGAAGAGCTGCACGCCTCCGGGCAGACGATCCTGCTCGTGACCCACGAATCCGACATTGCGGCGCACGCCCACCGCCAGATCCACCTGCGCGACGGGCTGATCGAGCGCGACGTGCTGACGAAAGGGTCGAAGTGAATCGATCTTTCCTGGCCGCCCCCGCGGTCCTGATCCTCGGCATCGGCGCGTGCAAGAAGGCGCAGCCCGCGCCGCTGTACGAGAAGGTCCCGGTGGCGCGCCGCGACATCGTGGTCACGGCGTCGGCCTCGGGGACCATCCAGCCGATCCTCACGCTCAGCGTGAAATCGAAGGCGTCGGGCGAGATCATCGAGATGCCGGTGCAGACCGGCGACGACGTCAAGAAGGGACAGCTGCTCGTCAAGATCGACCCGCGCATCCCGCGGAACGACCTCACGCAGGCCGAAGCCAGTCTGGCGGTGGCCAAGGCGCAGCTCGACAACGCCACCGCCCAGCTCAAGCGCAGCGAGTCGCTGTACCAGAGCCAGTCCATCGCGCAGACCGACTACGACGCGGCTAAGCTCTCCTACGCCACGGCGCAGTCGGCCGTCGTCAACGCGGAAGCGAACCTCCAGACGGCCAAGGACGCGATGGAGGATACCCAGGTCCGGGCGCCCGGCGCCGGCACGGTGCTCGAGCTCGACGCCGTGCTCGGCACCGTGATCTCGAGCCCCACCCGTGACGTGGGCGGCGGCACCGTGATCCTCAAGATGGCGAACCTCGACACCGTGCAGGTCGAGGCGCTGGTGGACGAAACCGACGTCGGCAAGGTGCAGCCGGGCATTCCCGTCACCGTCACCGTGGACGCATATCCCAACCGCCCGTTCGACGGCAGCGTTCTGAAGATCGAGCCCCAGGCGCAGGTGAATCAGAACGTCACGATGTTCCCGGTGCTCGTGAACATCCTGAATCCGAATCACCTGCTCAAGCCGGGCATGAACACGGAGGTCGAGATCCACATCGGCCAGCGGCAAGACGTCCTCGCCGTGCCGAACGCAGCCCTGCGCACCCAGCGCGACGTCGCCTCGGCAGCACAGGTGCTGGGGATCGACGTGAAGACGGTGCAGCAGCAGCTCGCCCAGGCCGAGGGGCAACGCCCCGCCGGCGCGGACACGGCGGACGGCAGCAAGCTGCACGCCGCTGAAACGGTCAAGGGCGCGGCGACGTTCACCACGCCCAGCGGGCGCGCCATCACGCTGCCCCCGGGCGTCACCGCGGCGCAGGTGCAGGCGGCATTCGCCAAGCGCAAGAGCGGCGCGGTGCTCACGCCCGTGGAGCAAGCCCTCATGACCGAGCTGCGCAGTCAGTTCCCGAACGGGCAGGGACGGAACGGCGCCGGCGGCGCCGGCGGGGGCGGGGGGAGCGGCAGCTACATCGTGTTCACGCTGCGCGGCGGCAAGATCACAGCGGCGGCCATCCGCACCGGTCTCACCGACCAGGATTATGTGGAGGTGACGCGCGGGCTCGCAGAGGGCGACACGGTGCTGGTGTTGCCGAGCGCGTCGCTGGTACAGGCGCAGCAGCAGTTCCGCCAGCGGTTCCAGAACGTGACCGGTGGTGGGCTGCCCGGCGTCCGCCAGCAGCAGAGCACTCCGCCGCGCTGACGATGCTCCTGGGTGAGATCGTCCGGGTCGCGCTGGAGGCGCTGCGGGCCAACAAGCTCCGCTCGCTGCTCACCATGTTGGGCATCATCATCGGCGTTGGCGCGGTGATCACCATGCTCGCGCTGGGCTCGGGCGCCCAGAAATCGGTGCAGGACCGGATCCAGGCGCTGGGGCCCACCCTCCTGAGCATTTATCCCGGGCAGAGCTTCACGCGCGGCGTGGCGAGCGATACCCGCGTGAGCCTCACCATGGACGACGACACCGCGCTCGCCAACAACGCCCGCTACCTGACCGACGTCGTGCCCGAGCTGAGCCGCAACCTCCAGGTCCAGCAGGGCAGCCAGAACATCAACGTGAGCGTGGTGGGGACGACCCCGAACTACGCAGCGGTCCGGAATTACACGATCACGGCCGGCCGGATGTTCACCGCGGGCGACGACGCGGCACGCCGCCGCGTGGCCGTGCTCGGCTCCGCCATTCCGGACATGCTCAACTCCAACCGCACGGCGATGATCGGGCAGGAGATCCTGATCCGCGGCATTTCGTTCGAGATCGTCGGGGTGCTCTCGGAGAAGGGGTCGCAGGGCTCGTTCTCGAACCCCGACGAGCAGATTCTCATCCCGCTCGAGACCGCGCGCTACCGCGTGATGGGCACCAACCGGCTGCGCGACATCGCCGTGAAGGTGGACGACATCAACCACATGAACCTGGCGATGATCGAGATCGAGCGGGTGCTCCGCCGCCAGCACAAGATCCGCGCCGGGCAGGACAACGACTTCCAGATCCGCAACCAGACCGACATCCTGGCCACGCTGCAGCAGACCACGGAGACGTTCAAGTACCTGCTCGCCGGCATCGCCGCCGTGAGTCTCCTGGTCGGGGGCATCGGGATCATGAACATCATGCTCGTGTCCGTCACCGAGCGGACCCGCGAGATCGGCGTGCGTAAGGCCCTGGGCGCGACGCGTTTCAACATCATGTTCCAGTTCCTGGTCGAAGCGCTGGTGCTGTGCCTCTTGGGGGGCTTGATCGGCGTGCTCATCGGCTCGTTCGGCGCCGTGGTGCTGTCCAGGCTGGCGCACTGGAACACGCTCATCTCGCCGCTCGCCATCCTGCTCGCCTTCGTCTTCAGCGCCGCCGTGGGGTTGTTCTTCGGCATCTGGCCGGCCCGCCGGGCGGCGAGTCTCGATCCGATCGTCGCGCTGCGTTACGAATAGAAGGCGGAACGCGGAAGTCGGAACGCGGAACCGAATGACCGGCTGACGATTCGTAGGTCTGCACCTCGACGCTGGCTCGTCTGTTCCGCGTTCCGCATTCCGCGTTCCCACTTGTATCTTTCCATCCCATGCTCGCCCTCCTCTTCGCGCTTCAGGGCACCACCGACCCCGGCTCCACCTACTCTGGCATCGCGAAACAGCTCGACGTGCGGATCCCGCGGATCGAGGCCGGCGGGCAGGTGGACGGCGCGCTCGACGAGCCGGTGTGGCGCCAGGCGGCCCGCTTGCGCGGCTTCTCGCAGTACCGCCCGGTCGACGGCCGTCCCGCCGAGGACTCGACCGACGTGCTCGTGTGGTACGCCCCCGACGCGATCTACTTCGGGATCCGCGCGTTCGAGCGCCACGGGACTGGGGCCGTGCGCGCGACCGTCGCGGATCGCGACAACATCGGCAAGGACGACAACGTCACTATTCTGCTCGACACGTTCGACGATCACCGCCGCGCCCTGCTCTTCGCCGTGAACCCTCTTGGCGTGCAGGAGGACGGCGTATGGAGCGAGGGACTCGAGGCGGGCGCTGCGGGCGGAGGCGGGATCCCCGAGCGGATCGACGCGGTCATCGACCGTAACCCCGACTTCGTGTACGACTCCAGAGGACGGCTCACGGACTGGGGGTACGAGGTCGAGGTGCGGATCCCCTTCAAGAGCCTGCGGTACCAGAGCGCCGATCCGCAGAACTGGGGCGTCCAGGTGCTGCGCCTGGTGCAGCACTCGGGGTACGAGAACACTTGGACGCCGGTGGTCCGTGCGAGCGCGAGCTTCCTCGTCCAGGCGGGGCGGCTGACGGGGCTCACCGACCTCCACCGCGGCCTGGTGCTCGACTTCACGCCCGAGTTCACCTCCCGCGTGGTGGGCGATTCGGTACGGCCGTCGGGCTACGACTACCGCGGCACGCCGGAGCTGGGGGGCAATGTGCGGTGGGGGATCACGCAAAATCTGACGCTCACGGGCACTGTGAATCCCGATTTCTCCCAGATCGAGGCCGACGTCGGGCAGGTGACGGTCAACGAGCGGTTCGCCCTGTTCTTCCCAGAGAAACGGCCATTCTTCCTGGAGGGGCTCGAGCAGTTCGACACCCCGAATCGGCTGATATACACGCGCCAAATCGTCGCACCGGTGGGGGGGGTCAAACTGACTGGGAAGGTCGGCGCAACGGCCGTCGCGTATCTCGCGGCTGTGGACGACCGCGACCAGTCCGTGTCGGGAGACAACCCGATCGTCAACCTGCTCCGCCTGCGTCGCGATCTCGGTACCAGCTCCACCGCCGGCCTCGCGTACACCGATCGCATCGACGGCCACGACTACAACCGCGTGTTGGCTGCCGACGCGCGCGTGATCTGGAAAAAGATCTGGTTCTCGGACGCGCAGGTGGTGGGCTCCTGGACGCGCGACGCCGCCGGAGCGCGCGCGGGATACATGTGGAGCGTGACCGTCGCCGACCGGACGGGGCGATCGTACGGCAACCACATCGGGCTGTTCGGCGTAACCCCCGATTTCGAAGCCCGGAGCGGGTTCGTGAACCGTGTGGATTACGTACAGGCCAGTGTGTTCAACCGGCTGAGCCTGTATGGCAAGCCCGGCGCGCTCCTCGAGCAGCTGACGACCTTCTTCCAGGTGTTACCGCTCTGGAAGTACGACGACTTCTTCCGGATGAAGGGGACGTTCGAGGGCTTCGTCAGCGTGACGCCGCTGGCGACGCTGCGCGGCGGCTGGGGCGTGAACGGCGTCATCCAGAATGCCATGCAACGCTTCGACCACGCCGCCTACGCCGGTTACGGCGTCGATCGGACGGTGGACACCATCCCCTTCGCGGTCCCGCACGGGCTCTACAACCTGTGGACGGGCAACGTCGGCGTGAACACGCCCAACCGCGCCCTGACGCTCTCCGCGAACGTCGGCTACGGTGCCACAGCGATCTTCGCCGAGGCGGCACGCGGTCACCAGGTCTTCGTCGCGGTCACGACGGCCTGGAAACCGACTGCGGCTGCCCGCCTTGAGGCCCGCTGGACGCACCTGCGGCTGACGCGGACGCGCGACGGCAGCCGGTTTTCCACGGCGAACATCCCGCGGTTGAAGCTGGAGTATCAGGTGTCGCGCGCGATCTTCTTTCGGTACGTGGGACAGTACTTCGCCGAGGATCAGGTCGCGCTCGAGGATCCACGTACCAGCCAGCCGCTGCTCGTGGGCGGGACGACCGCGGGGCGCGTGGTGACGAACGATGTCCGCTCGGATCTCTTGTTCTCTTACAGACCCACGCCCGGCACGGTCGTCTTCTTCGGCTACGGTGCGTCCCTCACCGAGGCCGACGCGTTCCGGTTCCG
>DATHGL010000153.1:0-3695 GCA_035317625.1 Gemmatimonadales bacterium
CGGGCGACCGCTGGGACCGGCTTCCGCGAGCCAAGTTTCTTTGAGAACTACTCGACCGGTTTCACGGTCGGCAACCCCGATCTGCAACCCGAGCACTCCCGCAGCTGGGAGGTGGGCGTGGAGCAATCGCTGGCCCGGGACCGGGCGAGCCTCTCGGCGACGTTCTTCGACCAGCGCTTTGTCGATATGATCGACTACGACCCGACCGTCGCGCTAGGCACGCCGAATTACCACAACGTGGCGGCCGCCGACGCGAACGGCGTCGAGTTGGGCATGCGCCTTGCCCCGGCAGGACCAGCTTCCGTGGCGGCGAGCTACACCTACCTCAGGACCGAGATCACGAACCCCGGCTTCGATCCGTCGTCCGGTGCGTTGCTCGCTGCTGGGGCGCCGCTCACGCGCCGGCCCCGGCACTCGGCGCGGCTCGACGCCCGCTGTCGCCTGGCCGAGCGCGGGACCATGTCGCTGGCCGTCACGTACGTCGGCGACCGACAGGATCAGGATTTCTCCACGTTCCCGTTTCCGCGTGTGACACTCGCCCCGTACACGCGCATCGACCTCGCCGCCCAGCTCGACGTGCTGCGGCCGCGTGGCAGCACACCCGGTTTGGCCGTCTCAGGGCGCGTCGAGAACCTACTCGACCACGGCTATGAGGAAGTGAGGAACTTTCCCGCCCGCGGTCGCACCCTGCTCGTGGGCGGGCGTCTCGGCTGGGGGCCGTGAACGCGACCCGCATCGCCTCGCTCCTCCCCAGCGCGACCGAGATTGCCTACGCGCTGGGGCTGGGCGATCTCGTGGTGGGGGTGTCGCACGGTTGTGACTACCCGTGCGATGCCCGAACGAAGGCGGTTCTCACCCGCCCGCGCTTCCCGCTCGACGGACTCTCGAGCGGCGAGATCGACGCCGCCGTGCGGCAGGCGCTGAGGGAGTTCGGCAGCGTCTACGAGGTCGATACTGAGCGGCTGGCCGCCGTCGGGCCCGATCTGCTCCTCACGCAGGGAGTGTGCGAGGTCTGTGCGGTGCCGACACGCGATGCCGAGACCGCCGCCGCTGGCCTCGCCTGCTGTCCGACGGTCCTGGCGCTGGACGCCCACGACGTGACCGGCGTGCTCGGCACGATTCGCCTGGTCGGGCGGGCCAGCGGGGTGCCGGAGCGCGCAGATGAGTGCGTGCGCGAGATCGAGCGGCGCATCGCGTTCGTGCGCGCGCGCCTCGAGGACCGGCCCGCGCCGCGCGTCCTGGCGCTCGAGTGGCTCGAGCCGCCGTTCGTGCCGGGGCACTGGGTGCCGGAGATGGTCGCGCTGGCCGGAGGGAATCTGCTCCGCGGAGTCGCGGGGCGGCCGTCGTTCGCGGTCGAGTGGGCGGACCTGGCCGGCCTCGACCCGGACGTCCTGCTCGTGATGCCGTGCGGCTTCGACCTCACCGCGGCGCGGGCCGACGCGGATCGCTATCGCGCGTCGTTGTGCGCCGTGGCGCCGCGGGCGATTCACTCCGGGCGCGCCTATGTCGTCGACGCCACGGCACACGTCAGCCGTCCCGGGCCGCGGGTCGCGGACGGCGTGGAGCTGCTCGCTGCGCTACTCCATCCCGATATCTTCCCCGCGCTCTCGCTCGAGGGGCGGGCTCATCCAGTCGACGACTGACGTGCCCCAGCCCGTCCTCGTCGCGTGGAGTGGCGGCAAGGACAGCGCGCTCGCGCTGCGGGAGATCCGGAGCAACCCGCGCTACCGGGTGGCGGCGCTCCTCACCACGGTGACGGCCGAATACGACCGGATCAGCATGCACGGGGTCCGCCGCACGCTGCTCCGCCAGCAGGCCGAGTCCCTCGGGTTGCCCCTCGAGGAGGTGGTGATCTCGCCCGGTGCTCCGAACGACGAGTACGAAGCGAGCATGAGCACTGCCCTCGCGGCGCTTTGCACCCGGATCCCGGGGCTCGACGCGATCGTCTTTGGAGACCTGTTCTTGGCGGACATTCGCGCCCATCGGGAGCGGATGCTGGCGCGGATCGGCATGCGGGGCCTGTTTCCCCTGTGGCTGCGCGATACCCGGGCTCTCGCGCACGAATTCGTCCGGCTTGGGTACCGCGCCGTGCTCGTGTGCGTGGATTCCGCGCAGCTCGGGGGCGGATTCGCGGGCCGGGAGTTCGACGTCGACCTGCTGCGCGATCTGCCACCAGACGTGGATCCGTGCGGGGAGAACGGCGAGTTCCACACCTTCGTGTACGCGGGACCGGGGTTGCGTGAGCCCGTGCGGCACGAGCGTGGCCCGGTCGTCGTGCGAGACGGCCGCTTCGTATATTGTGACCTTGTGGAGACCGCTTCCCGATGAGACGACTCGTCTTCCTGGCGCTCACGTTCGCGACCGGCTGCAGCGACGCGCTCGAGCAGAGGAGCTCGGCGGGGCAGGTGATCGGCGTCGTCAATTCGGGCGACCGCACTCTCTCGATCATCTCCGCAACGGACTTCACCGTCTCCACGCGGGATTGGCAGCGCGCCAGCGCAACCCCGAGCACGATCGCCGGCCGCGCGAACGTGTTCCTGGTCCCGCTCGGGCAAGCGGACGCCGTCGGGGTTGATCGCCTCCTCGGGCCGTGCGGCCCGGGAGCCCTCTGCGTGCAACCCGATTACGTGCTTGCTCTTGCCGCCGGGTCGGGAGCGACCGGGGTCGCCATTCAGGACGACTCGATTGCGTGGATCGCCAACCCCAACCTCAACTCGGTGACGCGGCTCAATTACGTGAGCGGCGACACCGTGAGTGTCGCGGCCGGCGTCTATCCGCAAGCCGTCGCCATTGTGGGAACCCGGGTGTTCGTCGTCAACAGCAATCGCGTGGGCTCCACGCCCGCCGGCCCGAGCTGGTTGACGTCGTTCGAGTGCTGCTCGGTCAGGACCCCGGATTCGATTCCGCTCACCGGGACGAACGCGCGCTTCGCGACGGTGGGGGATGACAGCCTCCTGTACGTGATCGCGTCGGGCCACGCCGGAGCGGCGGATGGCAAGCTGTCGATCGTCGATCCGAAGAGCCGCACGGAAATCGGGGTGCTCAATGGACTGGGTGAGTCGCCCGGAGCGGCAGCGTTTCACCCGGCCGGAGGTCGACTCCTGATCGCTTCCCTCGCCGAGGGCATTCTTGAGGTGAACACCTCGATCCGCGCGATCACGCGGGGCCCGGGAAACGGCGTCAAGCCCGGCGGTCACCGTATCTCGGGACTCGCGATCGACCTGCGCGGACGCGTGTACGCCGTCGATCAGTTACCTTGCCCGGAATTCAACGCCGTCCCCGGCTCTCTCCATGTGCTCAGCGCGCCACCCGACTATCGGGAGATACGCACCGTTTCCGTGGGCAGTTGTCCGACGACCGCCGCGGTGGCGGCGACGCAGTAGCCATGTCCCTCGTCACTACTCCCGCGGTGGTCCTTCAGACGTATCGCTACAGCGAGACGTCCAAGGTCGTGCGGCTCGCCACGCGGGACCTGGGCGTCCAAAGTGCCATCGCCAAGGGCGCCCTGCGTCCCAAGAGCCGCTTCGGGGCGGGGCTCGAGCTCTTGAGCGAAGGGGTGGCGCACCTGTACTTCCGTGAGACCCGGGAGCTGCACACCCTCGGCGCCTTCGATCTCGTCAACCTGCGGCGCGATTTGGCGGCCGACGTCGGCCGGTTCGCCGGGGCCGCCGCGCACGCCGAGGTCATGCTCAAGA
>DATHGL010000154.1:0-8616 GCA_035317625.1 Gemmatimonadales bacterium
ATCTCGGTGGCCGGCGTGGGCTACCTAGCGTTCGCGGTGAACCTCGTCACGGCCGGGCTCGCCGCCCTCACCCTGGCGAGCTACGTGCTGCTGTACACGCCGCTCAAGCGGAAGACGACGCTCAACACCCTGATCGGCGCCGTGCCGGGGGCGCTGCCGATTGTGGGGGGCTGGACGGCGGCGGGCGGCGCGATCGGGCCCGTGGTGGCGGCGCTGTTCTGGATCCTGTTCCTATGGCAGCTGCCCCACTTCCTCGCGCTCGCGTGGATCTACCGGGAGGACTACCGGCGCGGCGGCCTGGCCATGCTGTCGGTCGAGGATCCCGACGGCCATCACACCGGCCGCATGGTGCTGCTCTACGCGATGGCGCTCCTGCCGGTGAGCCTGCTCCCGACCCTGCTCGGTGTGACGGGGCCGCTGTACTTCTGGGGCGCTCTCGCGCTCGGCCTCGCCTACGCCGGGGTCTCGGTCGCGATGACGCGCGCGGCAACCGCGGCACGCGCGTGGCGCGTCTTTCTGGTCTCGATCGTCTACCTGCCGGCGCTGCTCACGCTGATGGTGGTGGACAAGGTCGTGGCCTGAGGGCACCGGCCATGATCCCGTTCCATCGCCTGCTGATCTCCACCGCGATCGCCTTCTGCGCCGGCTTCACGGCCTGGGCGGGGTGGAGCTACCGGCAGACGGGCGAGGGCCTTATGCTCGTCATGGCGCTCGCCTTCGCCGTCGCCACCGTGGCGCTCGCCTACTACCTGCGCCACTTGAACCGCTTCCTCGGCCGATGATCCCGGTCCTGATGCTCCTGCTGCACGGCGACGACCCCGCAATGGAGCTGGTGTATTTCTGGGCGGCCGTGCTGCTGGCGCTGACGCCGGTGCTGATCTTCGGGACGATCGGTGCACTGGTGCTGCGGAAGATCTGGAAGGAGCGGCGCGAGACGCAGGAAGTCGGAACGCGGAACGCGGAACGCGGAACAGAAGAGCCAGCCTAGGTTCCGCGTTCCGCGTTAGATTCCCCATATGCCAGACCGTCCCTCCGAGCGCCGCCAAGTCGTCCGCTTCGCGTTCTACAAGCTGGACAGCGCCTGGCGGCGTCTCTCCGCC
The DNA here is from genome assembly GCA_035317625.1 of Gemmatimonadales bacterium. Taxonomy (GTDB): domain Bacteria; phylum Gemmatimonadota; class Gemmatimonadetes; order Gemmatimonadales; family GWC2-71-9; genus AG41. The sequence continues at coordinate 1,101 of DATHGL010000154.1, forward strand.
GAGCGCCAGGCGAGCTCGAAGATCGAGTTCGGCCGGGCGATCGAAAGCTTCGCCGGCCGCCTGCTGCTGCGCCCGTACGGGCTGGTCGGGATCCGCGGCGACTGCGACTTCCTGCTGTGGCAGGTGGCCGAGGATCTCGATTCGCTGGTAGCGCTGCAAACGGCGCTGAACGCGACCGATCTGGGCGCGTATCTGACCGTCCCCTACAGCTACCTCGCGATGACCCGGCGCTCGATCTACGAGTTCCCGGAGGACCCCAGCCAGCCGTCCCGCCTCGTGATCCGGCCGAGCGACGCGCGCTACCTGTTCGTCTACCCGTTCATCAAGACCCGTTCGTGGTACATGCTCCCGAAGGCGGAGCGTCAGACGATGATGGACGAGCACGTGCGGGTCGGGCGCCAGTATCCTTCGATCCGGCTCAACACGACGTATTCCTACGGCCTCGATGACCAGGAGTTCATCGTGGCGTTCGAGGGTGACAAGCCCAGCGAGTTTCTCGACCTGGTGATGGAGCTGCGGGAGAGCAAGGCCTCCTCCTACACTCTGAAGGACACGCCGACGTTCACCTGCGTGCAGATGTCGCTGTGGGACATGCTCGACACGTTGGGGGGGGCGGGCTCCGTCCAGGCGTTGTCGCGCCGGCCGACGCGAGACGACGGCTATACGCCGGTGGCGACGCTCTCCGAGCTGCCGCCGGGCGCGAGCCGACGTGTGTACGTGGGCGGCGACGCGGTGGCGCTCTTCAACGTGAGCGGCCGCGTGCACGCGATCGCGAACCGGTGCAGCCACGCTCGCGCCAGCCTGTCGGAAGGCACCGTCGATGCGGCGCGCTGCGCGGTGACGTGTCCCTGGCACGAGGGCGTCTTCTCGCTCGAGACGGGTCAGGTCCTGGGCGGCCCGCCCGCGCTCCCGGTCGCCGCGTACCGGGTGAAGGTCGAGGGGGACACGGTCCTCATCGCCCCCGCCGAGGCGCGCGAGCCGACGGTTGCCCCGCACTCCTGACGACAGCCGTTTCCTGCAGGCCTGCCGCTCGCAGCCCGCGGACCGGACGCCGGTGTGGTTCATGCGGCAAGCCGGGCGCTATATGCCGGAGTACCGCGCGCTGCGGCAGAAACACTCGCTGCTCGAGTTGTGCCACAGGCCCGAGCTGGCGGCGCAGGTCACCCTGCAGCCGGTCGAGCGCCTCGGGGTCGACGCCGCGATCCTGTTCGCCGACATCCTGCTGCCGTTCGAGCCACTCGGCCTGGGGCTCACCTTTGCGGCGGGCGAGGGGCCGCAGATCACCAAACCGATCCGCGAGGCGGGCCAGGTGCTCGACCTGCCCCCCGTGGACCCCGCGACCGACCTCGGCTACGTGATCGAGGCGGTGCGGCTCGCCGTCCGGGCGTTGCCGCCGGACGTGCCGCTGATCGGGTTTGCCGGGGCTCCATTCACGCTCGCGAGCTACGCGATCGAGGGCGGCGCGACGCGCAGTTTCACGCTCACCAAACGTTTCATGTACGCCGAGCCGCGCGCCTGGCACGAGCTGATGCGGCGGCTGGCGGAGCTCGTGGGCGCCTACCTCGCGGCGCAGGCGCGCGCCGGCGCCCGAGCCGTGCAGCTGTTCGACAGCTGGGTCGGCTGCCTGTCTCCCAGCGACTACGCGACGTATGTGTTCCCGCACAGCCAGCGGGCGATCGAGCTGGCGAACGCCGGCGGCGTGCCGCTGATCCACTTCGGCACGGACACGGCGACGCTGCTCGCGGACTTCGCGCGTGCCGGCGGCGACGTGATCGGCGTCGACTGGCGCATCCCGCTGGACGTGGCGTGGGAGCGCATCGCCAGCCCCGGGCGCGCCGTCGCCATTCAGGGCAATCTCGATCCGGCGGCCCTGCTGGCGCCGCGTGCCGAGCTCGAGCGACACGTGCGGGACGTCTTGGCCCGCGCCGCGGGGCGCCCCGGGCACATTTTCAACCTCGGGCACGGCGTCCTGCCGGAGACCTCGGTGGAGGCCGTCCAGGCAGTCGTCGAGTGGGTGCATGGCGGGTGAGCGCATCGCGGTCCTCCTCATGGCGTACGGCGGACCGGGCAGCCTCGACGAGGTCCAGCCATACCTGCAAGACGTGCGCGGCGGCCGGCCGACGGCCCCCGAGCTCGTGGAGGAGATCAAGCAGCGCTACGCGCAGATCGGCGGTCGCTCCCCGATCCGCGAGCTGACCGAGGCGCAGGCCGCCGGCGTGCGGCGGGCGCTCGGGCACGGCGAGCGGTTCGCCGTGTACGTCGGCATGCGCCACTGGCATCCCTACATCCGCGACGTCGTCGAGCGGATCGTGGCAGAGGGCCATCGGCGGGTGGTGGGCATCGTGCTTGCGCCGCACTACTCGGCGATGTCCGTCGGCGCCTACGAGCAGCAGCTGCTCGCCGCCGCGGCCGGGCGGCTCGAGCCGGCGCTGGTGCGCAGCTGGGGCGATCACCCCAAGTTCCTCGATGCGGTCGCCCAGCGGGTCGCGCAAGCGTTGCAGCGCTTCCCCTCCCCCCGCGCGGTACAGGTGCTCTTCACCGCCCACAGCCTCCCCGAGCGGATCCTTGCGACCGGAGATCCGTACCCCGCCGAGTTACGGGCCAGCGCCGCGGCGGTCGCGCAGCGTGCCAGCCTCGCGACCTGGCACTTCGCGTTTCAGAGCGCGGGTGCGACGCCCGAGCCGTGGCTGGGCCCCGAAGCCGGGGCCCTCATGACGGAGCTCGCCGGACGGGGTCACCAGGCGTTTCTCATCGTGCCCATCGGATTCGTGTGCGACCATGTGGAAGTGCTGTACGACGTGGACATCGTGTACCGGGCGCTCGCCGAGCGCCTCGGTGTTCAGCTCGAGCGCACCGCGTCCCTGAACGACGATCCCCTGCTCGTGGCCGCCGTGGCGGACATCGTACACGCGACCGTGGCCACGCGCGGGTGGGCATGACCGTCGCCGTCGTGGGCGCGGGGCTCGCGGGCCTCTCGGCCGCGTGGGAGCTGCACCGCGCCGGGGCGGAGGTCCACGTGCTCGACGCGGGGCGGCGCCCGGGCGGGGTGATCGTCACCGAGCGGCGGGACGGCTTCGTGGTCGAAGGAGGGCCCGACGGGTTCCTCGCGGCCGAACCGGACATTCAGGACCTGGCGCGCGAGGTCGGGATCGGCGATCGCCTGGTGGACCAGCTCGCCACGGGGTCGACGCTGTGGACGGGGCAGCGGCTCGAGCCGCTGCCGGAGGGCCGGGCGGCGGAGCTGCTCGGCATCCAGGCGCCCGCGGAATCCGACCTGACCCGTGGATTCCGCAGCTTTGCCGGAGGGATGGCGGACATCGTCGAGGCGCTCGTCGGCCGGTTGACTCACCGCCTGCGAACGGCGCAGGGCGTCACCGCCCTCGCGCCGGCGCCGCGCGGCTGGCGCCTCTCCGTCACGGGTGGCTCATCGCTCGACGTAGAGGCGGTCATCCTGGCGGTGCCGGCGTGGATAACGGCGCGACTGCTCGCTGCCGTGGGCGTCCCCCCGACGCGGGCACTCGAGGAAGTCGTCTACTATCCGAGCACCATCGTGTCGCTCGCGTACCGGGCGGACCAGGTGCCCCAGACGCTCGAGGGAGCTGGTTTCGTGGCGGCGCCGGATTCGGGCGGCGCGGTGCGTGCTTGCACGTATGCATGGCGGAAGTACCCGACGCGGGCGCCGAGTGGCTACGCCTTGCTGCGCGCGTTCGTCGGACCGGCGGACGGAGATCCGGGCCGAGTGGCGCAGGTGGAGCTCACCACGATTCTCGGGCTCTCGGGGGCCCCGCTCTGGACGCGGGTGTTTCACTGGCCGCGCGGACTGCCGCGGTACCGTCGGGGGCATGGCGAACGCGTGGCGGCGGTACGGGAGCGGCTCGCCGGACTCACTCCGCTCGCGATCGCGGGAGCGGGGCTCGACGGGTCGGGGGTGTCGGCGTGCGTGAAGTCGGGGAGAGCAGCGGCAAGAGCGGTGCTGGAGCGGCTGGCACGATAACGCGGAAGTTGGAACGCGGAACGCGGAACAGCTGTTCCGACTTCCGCGTTCCGAGTTCCGCGTTCTAGCGGCCCAGCAGTTCTTTCGCTCTCCGGACGACGTTTTCGACCGTCAGTCCCAATTCCTGGTAGATCCGCCGGTACGGCGCCGACGCGCCGAATCGCTCGATGCCCAGCACGGCGCCCCGATCGCCAACCCAGCGGTACCAGGGTTGCGGCGCGCCGGCCTCGACGGCGAGCCGCGCCTGCACGGCCGGCGGCAGCACCGCGTCGCGGTAGTCCGCTGGCTGCCGCGCGAACAGCTCCAGTGACGGCATGCTCACCACCCGCGCCGCGATCCCGGCGGCGTTGAGCAACTCGTAGGCGCCCAGCGCCAGCTCCACCTCGGACCCGGTGGCCATGAGCAACAGGGCCGGACTGCCGCTCGGGGCGTCGGCCAGTACGTAGCCACCCAGCCGCAGACCGTTCGCGGGGGCGTATTTGATCCGGTCCAGCGCCGCGACCTTCTGGCGTGTGAGCACGAGCGCGACCGGACCGCCGTTGTGCAGGATGGCCGCGCGCCACGCCTCGATCGTCTCGGCCGGGTCCGCCGGTCGGATCACGATGAGATTGGGAATGGCGCGCAAACCGGCGAGCTGCTCGATCGGCTGGTGCGTGGGTCCGTCTTCGCCCAGCCCGATGGAATCGTGGGTGAAGACGTAGATGACGGGGAGATCGCACAGCGCCGCGAGGCGGATCGGCGGTCGCATGTAGTCCGAGAAAATGAGAAACGTCGAGCCGACCGGCCGGACGCCGCCGTGCAGCGCGAGGCCGTTCAGGATCGCGCCCATCCCGTGCTCGCGGACGCCGAAGTGGATGTTGCGCGCGCCCCAGCTGCCCGGCGCGACGTCGCCCCCGTTTTTGAACACGACGTTCGTCGACCCCGCGAGATCAGCGGACCCACCGATCAGCTCGGGGAGCGTGGACGCAAGGGCGGTCAATGCCTTGCCGGACGCCGCCCGGGTCGCCTGAGCGTCCTGGGGCGTGAAGACCGGCAGCCCGGAGTCCCAGCCCTCCGGCAGCCGGCCGGCCAGCCGGCGTTCGAGCTCGGCGGCGAGCTCCGGGAACGCCCGCCGGTACGCCTCGTGCTTGTGCCGCCACTCGGCTTCGAGCCGGGCGCCGCGATCCCGCGCCAGCCGCCACTGGGCGAGGGCTTCCTCGGGCACGTGGAACGGCTCGAAGCTGGGCCAGGCGAGCTGCTGCTTGGTGAGCTTCACCTCGTCCTCGCCCAGCGGGGCGCCGTGGGCTTCCGCCGTATCCTGCTTGTGCGGGCTGCCGTACGCGATGTGGGTGCGCACGATGATCAGCGACGGGCGGTCCGACACCCGCCGGGCGACCGCGAGCGCCGCGTCGAGCGCGCCGAGATCGTTCCCGTCCGCGACTCGCTCCACGTGCCACCCGTAGCTCTCGAACCGCTTGGCGGTATCGTCCGAGAACGCGAGATCGGTCTTGCCGTCGATGGTGATGCGGTTGTCGTCGTATACGCCGATCAACCGGCCGAGCTTCAGATGCCCGGCCAGCGAGCACGCCTCGTGCGACACGCCCTCCATCAGGTCGCCGTCCGAAGCGACGAAATAGGTGTGGTGCTCGACGATCGCATGTCCCGGCCGGTTGAACAGCTGCGCCAGGTGCGCTTCCGCGAGCGCCATCCCCACGGCGTTTCCCACACCCTGGCCGAGCGGGCCGGTCGTGGCTTCGACGCCGGGCGTGAGCCCGCGCTCGGAGTGGCCGGGCGTCCGGCTGCCCCACTGGCGGAACTGCTTGAGGTCGTCGAGCGACAGGTCGTACCCGGTGAGATACAGGACCGCGTAGAGCAGCATGCAGGCATGTCCCGCCGACAGCACGAACCGGTCGCGCCCCGACCAGTCGGGGTTGATGGGATTGAAGCGCAGGTGCCGCTGCCACAGCACGTACGCGAGGGGCGCGAGCGCCATCGCGGTGCCGGGGTGACCGGAATCGGCCCGCTGCACGGCGTCCATCGCGAGGGTGCGGACGGCGTTGATGCAGAGCTGATCGAGTGACGTAGCGCGGGCGTTGGGTGGGGCACCGCCCTTCACGGATTTCGTCACAACAGGCCGGACTTGGACGCTTGCCACAGGCCCATGAGCCGGTCGAAGCCGCTGACCAACAGGTCCACCTGCTGTGGGCTGGCGCTGGCCTTGGCCGCGGTCTTGAGCTCCTCGCAGATGCGCGGCATTTCCCTGCGTCCCTGCTTCGTTCCTGCGGCGGCGATCTGGTCCAGAATGACGATGATCTGCTGGCGCGCCGCCTCGTCCTTCGGCACCTGCCACAAGTACTCGGCGAGCTGCTTGCCCTCGGTGCACAGCGTGCCGAGGGCATCCATGAGAGGCGGCTGCGGGCGGCGCGGCGGGCTGGGATCGCTCATTGCGAGCTCCAATTATACCAAGAAACCCGCCACGGCGGACGGTTGCCCGAAATTGGGGGCCGCTCTAGCTTGCGGTCTCCATGGAGCGACCTTGATGCTCGAATGGCTGCGAGCCTTCAACCGACGGACCCAGGGCTGGGCCGGCTCGATTGCCGTGGCGGTGCTGATCTGGGTCGCGCTCCGGTCCTACCTCATCGAGGCGTTCCGCATCCCGTCCGCGAGCATGGAAAACACGCTGCTCGTCGGCGACTTCCTGTTCGTCAACAAGGCGATCTACGGTGGGGAGCTCGAGATCCCGTTCACGGGGGTCCGCTTCTGGCGCATCCCGGGCTACGCCGACCCGCGGCGTGACGGGATTGTCGTGTTCCGCTCGGTGGAGGACTCGACGCCCAACCTGAACATCGTGAAGCGGGTGATCGGCGAGGGCGGCGACACGCTGCAGATGGTCCACGACACGGTGTACCGCAACGGCCACCGGCTGGACGAGCCGTACGCGCTGCATTTGGAGTCGCACGGCGACGATCCGTTTCAGCTCCGCAACATCCGGGCGTTGCAGCTGCCCCAGTACGTCGGGCGCGACTCGGCCCGCTACCACCCGACGACCCACGACTGGGGCCCGATCGTGATCCCGCGCGGGCATTACTGGGTGATGGGCGACAACCGCGACGAGTCGTACGACAGCCGCTTTTGGGGATTCCTGCCGCGGTCCCACATCGTGGGCCGTCCGGAGATCATCTATTTGAGCGTGGCGAGCGATCCGTGGCGCATCCGCTGGAACCGGATACTGCGGCGGCTCCGCTAGTTCGCTGGTCCCTTGACGCCCCCACGCCCAGCGGTTAAAACCAAGCGAAATTGCATGCACAGACTTCCGACTCACAGGCGAGTGGTGGTGCTCGCCTCGTTTTGTCTCATCCGGCCCGGTGTTGCGGCGACGCAGGAGCGGGATACCACGGCGCACCCGGCGGACAGTTTGAAGGTGTACACCCTCCCACCCGCCGTCGTCTCGGTCACCCGCACCAACCCGCCGATCAACCGAATTCCGCAGGCCGTCCAGCTGGTCGACAAGTCCGAGATCAGCGTCGCCCGCCCCACCTGGGG
>DATHGL010000155.1:0-12848 GCA_035317625.1 Gemmatimonadales bacterium
CGGCGTACGTGGACGCGCGGGGTGAGGAGATCGCGGTGGGGGTGGAGCGGGCGGCGGCGTTCCTGGCGACGGCGTCGCGGTCGGCCGGCGGGCTGGGGCGTGTGTACACGATCGGCGGCGGGGCCCGCATTCCCGGCCTGAACGAAGCGCTCGCGGCCCGGCTGCGGGTGTCGGTGGAGCTGGCGAGCCCGGTGCAGCGGCTCAAGGTGCGCGACGCGGTGTTCGAGTCGGTGTCTGTGGATGAGATGGCGCCGCTGCTGATGCTGTCGGTGGGCCTGGCGCTGAGGCGCGTCGCATGATCGAAATCAATCTTCTCCCCGGCAAAAAGAAGAAGGCGGCGCCCGGCGCGGGCTTCAAGCTCGCGCTGCCCGATTTCCAGGGGCTGATCGCCAGCATCAAGAATCCGTGGCTCTTGGTGGCGAGCCTGGCCTCGGTAATCGTGGTGGGCGGCGGGCTGCTGCTGTTCATCACGCAGAGCACGCGGCTGCGGGTGCTCAACGGGAGGCTCGCCGACGTGCAGGCCGAGAAGCGGCGGTTCGACGCGGTGATCGCCCAGAAGCGCCAGTCGGAGCGGATCCGTGACTCGCTGGTCGCGGAGATCACCATCATCCGCGGCATCGACGCCGACCGCTACGTCTGGCCGCACGTGCTGGACCAGATCACCAAGGCGCTGCCCCCGTACACCTGGCTCACGGGCGTCGCGGTGGCCGGCGGCGCCAATGTCGCGCCGGGCTCGCCGGGCGCGACGTCGTCCCCGACCGCCACGGACTCGGCCGGCGCGCCGCAGGTCCGTGTCTGGATCACGGGGAGCACGGTGGACATCCAGGCCTACACGACGTTCCTGCGGCAGCTCGCCGCGTCGCCCTGGCTCACCGACGTGACGCCGGCGACGACGTCGACCGTGATCGAGGCCGACCGGCCGGTGACCGCGTTCAACGTCGCGGTGCGGTTCCGGGTGGCCGACTCGGTGTACATGCGCACCGTCCCCATGACCCAGTCGGCGAGGTAGCGCCATGGCGCTGCTGCCGCAGGACAAGCAGAGCCAGGTGATGCTGCTCATCACGCTGGGCATGGCGGGCCTCGGGTGGGCCTTCTGGAACTACTGGGCCCAGCCCACGGGCGCGCAGATCGAGGCCACGCGCACGCAGGTCGACAGCCTGCAGCTGATCGTCGACCGGGCGAAGCAGGATCTCGCGAGCGGCACGGTGGAGGACCTGCGCCGCAAGGTGGAGGAGTACACGGCGCTGCTCTCGGTGATGCGCCAGCTGGTGCCCGAGAAAAACGAGGTCCCCGCGCTGATCGACGACATCTCGACCAAGGCGAAGGTCCGCGGCGTCACCATCGGGCGCATCGAGCCCCTGGCGGTCGAGGCGGGGCAGCCGTTCGACACGTACAAGTATCGGCTCGAGATCATCGGGCACTACGACCAGCTCGGCGAGTTCCTGTCGGACATCGCCAGCCTGCGACGCATCATCGTGCCGCAGGACGTGCTCCTGAAGCACGCGGCGGGGCAAGCGCAGAAACTCCTGGGCGACACGCTGGGCGCGCTGCTCGAAGCGCAGTTTTCGATCCGCACGTTCGTGAAGGCGGCGGCGCCGCCGCCCGCGCCGGCGAAGAAAGGCGCGACGCGGTGACCGCGCGCCTGGTGGTGTGCCTCGTGGCGCTCGTCGCCACGGGCTCGCTCGCGGCGCAGGCAAAGCCCCAGCCCGCGGGCCGGGCCGACAGCGCCAAGGCGGACGCGCCCAAGAAGGCCGACAGCACGGCGGCGCCGATGCTGGTGCGCGAGGTGTTCTCCTACGAGGGCGGCGGGCGGGATCCGTTCATGTCGCTGCTCCGCTCGGGCGACATCCGGCCGCTCCTGTCGGACCTGAAGCTGGTCGGCATTTACTACGACGGACGGTATCCGGCCCGGAGCGTGGCGGTGCTGCGCGACGTGACGAACCTCAAGGTGTATCGCGTGAAGGCGGGCGACATCATCGGACGCCTCAAGACCACGACCATCCGGCCGCGCGAAATCGTGTTTACGGTGCAGGAGTTCGGCTTCGAGCGGCAGGAAAGTCTGCAGCTCGCCAAGCAGGAGGTAACGCCATGAAGCACATCGCAGCCCTCGCCGCGTGGCTGATCGTCGCGGCGCCACCCCGAGCCCCCGCGGGGTCAGGAGGGGGGCGAGACGGCGAGGTCAGAGCCGTCAGCGTGCTCCCGGCGGCGGCCAGCGTGGAGGTCGTGATCGATCTTCGCGGGGCCGTCGACGTACAGGATTTCACGTTGGCCAATCCGGCCCGGCTGGTGGTGGACCTGCAGGGGGCGCGGCTCGTGGCGCCCGCCGTGCTGTACGACGGCGAGAACCGCGGCGGCATCAAGAACATCCGGTACGCGCAGTTCCGACCCGGCGTGGTGCGGGTGGTGATCGACCTCGACGTCCTGAAGGACTACCAGATCGAGCGGCGCGATGGGCAGGTGCGGGTGAAGATCGGCTCGGAGCGGACGGCGTTCACCCCGTGGACCAGCCAGTCGGCGGCGAGCGCGGCGGCGGCGTCGGTGGTGCAGCCCGGCGCGAGCCGCGGCGGCCAGGCGGCGCGCGTCGCCGCGCCCGTGCCGAGCGGCGAGACGGTGACGATCGACGCGTACCTCGCCGCCCACGCGACGGAGGGCGCGCAGTCGCAGGCCGCGCGCATCACCGTGACGTGGGACAACGCCGATCTGCGCGAGGTGGTGGCGGGCTTCGCAGCCTTCAGCGGCCGCACGATCATCCTCTCGAAGGACATCAAGGGCTCGGTCAGCGCGGAGATCAAGAACCAGCCGTGGGACCTCGCCTTCAACGCGGTGCTCGAGGCGCAGGGCCTCACGGTCAGCGTGCTGGACGGCGGGATCCTCCAGGTCATCGACAAGAAAGACCTGGCGCGCGCCGACTCGACGGTGCCGGTGGAGACGCGCCTGGTGCGCGTGAACTACGCCAAGGCCGGCGCGCTGGTGCCGTCGGTGGCGTCGATCCTCACCAAGCGCGGCGCCGTGGTCGCCGACTCCACCAGCAACGCGCTGGTGATCACCGAGATCGCGAGCCGCATTGCCCGGGTCGAGGCATTCGTCAAGGGGTTGGACATCCGCACGCCGCAGGTGTCGATCCAGGCGAAGATCATCTTCGTGGACCGCACCGATGTCGAGGAGCTGGGCGTGAAGTACGACCTCGGATCCCAGACCCAGTTCTTCAACCGGCTGATCCAACGGCCCGACCCGCGCACCGCCCAAGCCGTCGACACCGACGGCGACGGGGTGCCGGATGCGTTCGTGCCGCAGGACAACTTCAACTCCTCCGACGTGATCGTGGACCTGGGCGGCAACTCGCTCTCCGCCATCGGGAACGCCGATCAGGAAGTGATCAACCCGGCGCTGAACCTGATCTTCTCGACCGCGATCGGAAACTTCGACCTCACCACGTTTCTGCAGGCGCTGCAGCGGGTCGACCTCGCCGACGTCCAGGCCGAGCCCACCATCACGACCCTCGACAACCGGCCGGCCGAGATCCTGGTCGGCGACCGGGTGCCGATCCGCGTGATCGATGTGAGCTCCACGGGCGGCGGCGCCACGACGCCGCGCGCCACGGTGCGCTTCGAGCAGACCGGCATCAACCTGAAGGTGACGCCGCACGTGACGGCCAACCGGCAGGTCCTGATGGAAGTCCACGCCGAGCGCTCCAACGTGAAGCCCGCGTCGGTCGACATCGGGTTCACGTTCCAGACGCAGCAGGCCGACAACCAGATCCTGGTCAACGACGGCGAAACGGCCGTCATCGGCGGCCTCACGGTGACCGAGGTCACGGTATCTAAGACGGGAATCCCGTTCCTTGTAGATCTGCCGATTCTCGGGAAGCTGTTCGGCTTCAGCTCCGAGACGGAATCGCGGCGCGATCTGCTGATTCTCATCACGCCGCACATCATCGACGACCTGGTGGCGCCCAGCACCGGGAAGTAGCCAGGGAGCGTTCTATCATGCGGCCAGTTCGAGTGGTGCGGACGTGGTGGGGAATCGTCGCGCTGGCAGGCGGCGCGCTGGGATGCGAGACTTCCCGAAACCCCGGGGGCGTGCAGCGCGACGTGATCCGGCCGACGATCGCGCTGAGCGCGAGCGCCGACACGCAGCAGATCGCGAGCGGGCTGCAGTTCACCGTCACCGCGGGCGACAACCTCGGCCTCAAGGACATCCGCCTCACCTACTCGGGCGGGTACCTTGCCGTGACCGACACCGTGTTCAACACGGCGGTCACGACCGTCACCGCCGCCCAGAACGTCCAGTTCCCGGCCGGCTCCGGCGCCGGCGGGTTCATCACGATCATCGGCCGCGCCACCGACGGCTCGGGCAACTTCGCGGAAGACACGCTCGTGATCTTCCTCGACAACGTGCAGGCGCTCAAGGTGTTCCTGCTCGCGCCCACCACCGGCGCGCTCGCGTCCTCCGGCAAGGGCATCCCGGTAACGGTGCAGGCGCAGCAGCTGGGCGGCATCCAGCGCATCGGATTCCTCGTCACGCTGCGCAGCGCCGTGAGCGACCCGACCACGCCGCCCACCGACTCGCTCGTGTTCACGACGCGGCTGCCGCCCGACACGAGCTACTCGGATACGCTGACCGTGCTCGCCGCGAGCGGCACGTTCGACGTCACGGCCTTCGCGGTGGACGCGGGCGGCCGGCGCGGGGTCTCGAACACCGTCACCGTGCAGGTGCAGTCGGCGGCGAACGACGTCGCCCCGCCCACGGTGTCGCACACGGTCCCGTCGCGCGTGGAGGTGAGCGACACCGTCACCGTGCACGCCACCGACCCGAGCGGGATCGCCTGGATCGGGTTCCGGGTGGACACGGTGCTCAACGCCGCGCCGCCGTTCACGGGGATCACGCCGCCCCGGTTCGACTCGCTGAACGTCGGGGCGGGGAACCTGACCGACGTCACGCAAGGGTTCAGCCTCAACCTGGCCGCGGTGTTCCCCCCCGGCACCCAGTTCCCGCGGAGCGTGGTGGTGCGCGGCTACGCCTGCGACCTGGCCGCCGCCCGCAACTGCGCCTACTCGCAGACCAGCACCGTGATCACCGGCGCCGCACCGCGCCGCGCGGCCGCGGCGGGCAGCGGCGTCGACACCGTGGTGGTCGTGGCGGGCGTCACGCGGGCGTTCCCGCTCGGCGGGAAAATCGCCGATGCCATCTTCAACCCCAACCTGAACGAGCTGTACCTGACGAATCCGAGCCGCCACCGCGTCGAGATCTTCCAGGTCGCCAATACCACGTTCGTGGCCCAGGGGATCACCTTCGGCGTCGGCGTGCCCTGGGGCATCGCCCTGTGGCCGCGCAACACGCTCGGGCAGGTGGGAAGCAACGGCGACACGATCGTCGTGGCGGACGCCGGCGGTACGCAGCTCGCCATCGTCGACGTGCGAACGGCGGTGCGGCAGCTCCAGTGGCGCCAGGATCTGCCCAACTTCCTGATCGAGACGTACAAGATCCTGAGGGTCACCGGCGGCACGCTCGAAGAGATCACGATCCATGACGTCTCCGACCGGCCGCAGTACGTCGCCACCGTATGCCGCACCGGCGGTGGGACGACGTGCCTGTCGGACTCGATCTACGCGCTCTACTCGACCACGCCGACCACGAGCAGCACCAGCCCGTTCAGCGGCAAGGCCACGCTGCGCATGGAGAAGTTGGTCAGCCCGTCGAGCGGGCTCACGCCGTTCGGGCATCTGTTCTGGGAGATCGGGGCGTCGTTCGCCAGCACGTCCACGGACACGCTCCGCGTCGAAGAGATCCGCGGCAACGCCAGAAAGGTGGTGCTGTCGGCGTGCGCCGGGGTGACCATCAAGCTGGACGAGTTCGGGCTGGGCGACAGCACCTACGCGCGCAACTCGGGGAACTTCACCCACGGCCTCTTCGGCGAAGGCGGCAACATCACGACGTCGTTCGCGCGCGTCATGGCGTATGACGCGCGCGACTCGATCCAGGGGGTAGGGTCGATCGACAGCAGCTGCGTCGACCCCGCCAACACGGGCCGGACCTTCCTCGCCGCCGGGGAGAACCACGTGGACAGGGGCATGTCGCCCGGCGTGCACGTCAGCGACTTCATCAGCAACACCGGCATCAAGCTGTCGTCGATCGCCACCAACTTGAACGGTCTGACCAACGTGGTGCGCGCCGACTCGATCTATTACCTGGACGAAAACCTGCGGCTCAAGGGCACGTCGTGCACCCTGGCGGTCAGCGGGTCGGGCTGCGTCATCGGCGCATCCGGGATGGACATGAACTACCTGCACGACTTCTCGCCGGGAGGCGGCTGCGCCCCGACGTGCGGCGGCGGCACGGACAAGAACAACCGGTTTCTGTTCGCCGCCCGGCCGGACGCGAACATCGACGTGTTCGACACGTTCGACGGCAGCCAGCTGTTGAGCGGCGGCGTGCCCGTCACCATCCCGCTGCGCGACCCGATCATCGGGCCGCTGCGCTTGGCGCGGGACGCGACGGGCCAGCTGTTGTTCGGCATCACGGCGCGGGGCCTCGTGATGGTCCGGCTGCCGGTGCTCACCAACCCGAACCCGGCGCCGCCGCGGCGGCGGTGAGCCCTCACCTCCTGTCCCCCGCCCCACGCCGTGGAGCGGGGGAACGGCTTGATGCGATCGCGCGAGCCCGGCCCGGAGTCGGGCTCGCGTGCTAATTATCGGGGGAGGCCAACAATCGTGAATCGCGGCGACGTGAAGTGCGCGAGCAAACTCGCGGCTCGGCATCTGCCCGTAACCGGGCGCAATGCCGCTTCAGCGGCAGTGCCGAGTCGCGGCTTGAGCCGCGGGCCAGCATGACGTTCCGGTTCACCACGGCGGGCGAGTCGCACGGGCGCGGGCTGGTGGCGGTCCTCGAGGGGATCCCCGCCGGGCTGCCGCTCGCCGCCGAGTCGATCAACGCCGAGCTGAAGCGGCGCATGGGCGGCTACGGCCGCGGCGCGCGCATGAAGATCGAGGCCGACCAGATCGAGTGGCTCGCCGGCGTGCGGGCCGGCGAGACGCTCGGCTCGCCGATCGCCATGCTGGTGTGGAACCGCGACTGGGAGCACTGGCGCGATGTGATGGCGCCCGAAGCGGACGCTCCCGGTGCCGAGCGGCGCCGTCAGGTCACGCGCCCGCGGCCCGGGCACGCCGACCTCGCCGGCGCGCTCAAGTACGACCGCCAGGACGCGCGCGACATCCTGGAGCGCGCCAGCGCCCGCGAGACCGTGGCGCGGGTCGCGTGCGGCGCGGTGTGCAAGGTGTTGCTGGAACAGTTCGGCATCGAAGTCGGTTCTCACGTGGTCGAGCTGGGCGGGGTCACCGCCAAGTACCTGTTTCCTCTCCCCTCTCCCCTCAATGCCGCCGCCGATGCCAGTCCGGTGCGCTGCCTGGACGCGGCCGCCGAGAAGGAGATGATCGCCCGCATCGACGCCGCCAAGGCGGCGGGTGACACGCTGGGCGGCGTGGTCGAGGTGATCGCGCTCGGCGCCCCGGTGGGCCTCGGCGCACACGTGTCTTGGGACGCGAAGCTCGACGGCCGCCTCGCCCAGGCCCTGATGTCCATCCCGGCGGTGAAGGGGGTGGAACTGGGGCTCGGCTTCGAGGCCGCGCGGCGCAAGGGCTCCGAGGTGCACGACGAGATCCTCCCTGGGCTGGCCCGCGCCACCAACCGGGCGGGCGGCACCGAAGGGGGGATGACCACCGGGGAGCCCGTCGTGGCGCGTGTGGCGATGAAGCCGATCTCCACGCTGATGGCGCCGCTCCGCACCGTGGACTTGAAGACGGGCGGGCCGGCACAGGCCCAGTCGGAGCGGTCGGACGTGACGGCGGTGCCCGCCATGGGAGTCATCGCCGAGGCGATGATGGCGCTGGTGCTGACGCAGGCGCTGCTCGAGAAGTTCGGGGGCGACGCGCTGCGGGAGACCAGGCGGAACTTCGAAGGGTATGTCGCGCAGGTCCTCGCGCGCACGCCGCAGCGGGCGGAGGGGGCTTCGTGAAACGGCACATCGTGTTGGTCGGTCTGCCGGGGTCGGGCAAAACCACCGTGGGCCGACTGGTGGCGGAGCAGCTGCACGCGGGCTTCGTGGACATCGACACGATCGTCGAGCGGCGCGAGGGGAGGTCGATCGCCCTCATCTTCGCGGAGAAAGGCGAAGCGGCGTTCCGCGACATGGAGCGCAAGGAGATGGAGACCGCGCTCGCGGGCGAGCCGGGGGTTATCGCTCCGGGCGGCGGCTGGGCGGCGCAGCCCGGCGCGGTGGACGCGGCGAAAGCGCATGCGCTCGTGATCTATCTGCGCACCCGGCCCGAGACCGCCGCGCAGCGCGCGACGCCCGAGGGAACCCGCCCGATGTTAATCGGTGAGGATCCCGTGGTGCGCATGCGACAGCTCCAGAAGGAGCGCGACCCGTTCTACTGCGGCGCGCACGCACAGGTCGACACCGATCGCCCATCGGCGTCGCAGGTGGCGAGCGAGGTCGTCAGGCTTGCGCAATCGAGTGCGGGATGGTAAAGATGCGATCCGTTGTCGTTTGACGAAGGATTGACGCATGGCTGCTAAGAAGACCGCCGTGAAGGCGAAGAAGCCGAAGAAGCCGACGAAGCCGCAAGGGAAAGGTGCGCTCGTCATCGTCGAGTCGCCGACCAAGGCGAAGACGATCGGCAAGTACCTGGGCGCGGGCTACACCGTCAAGGCGACCGTGGGGCACCTGCGCGACCTGCCGCAGCGCAAGCTCGGCGTGGACGTGGAGAACGGCTTCACCCCCGAATACGTCACGATCAAAGAGAAGGCGAAGACGCTCGCCGAAATCAAGAAGGCGGCGAAGGGCGCGGCGCGCATCCTCCTCGCCACCGACCCGGACCGCGAGGGCGAGGCCATCGCCTGGCACGTGGCGAGCCAGCTCGGCAACGGCGGGGCCGCCAAGGTGCAGCGCGTGCTGTTCCACGAGATCACCAAGGACGCGGTCGCCCACGCGCTCGCGCACCCGCTCGCCATCGACCAGCGCAAGGTGGACGCCCAGCAGGCGCGCCGCGTGCTCGACCGGCTGGTCGGCTACAAGACCTCCCCGCTCCTGTGGAAGAGCATCAAGACCGGCCTCTCGGCGGGCCGGGTGCAGACCGTCGCCCTGCGGCTGATCTGCGAGCGCGAGGAGGAGATCCGCAAGTTCGTGCCGCAGGAGTACTGGACCATCGAGGCCGACCTCGAGAAGGACGGCCAGGCGTTCCAGGCGCGGCTGCACAAGCTCGACGGCAAGAAGCCGGAGATCAGGGACGAGGCCACCGCCCGCGCCATCGTCACCGACGCGCTCAAGATCCCCTTCACCGTCACCACGGTCGAGAAGGGCGAGCGGCGCCGGGCGGCGCCCCCGCCGTTCCGCACCAGCACGCTGCAGCAGGAAGCCGCGAAACAGCTGGGCTTCTCGGCGGCGGTCACGATGCGGATCGCGCAGCAGCTGTACGAGGGCGTGGAGATCGGCGCGGAGGGTCCGGTCGGGCTGATCACGTATATGCGCACCGACTCGGTGCGAGTCGCGGACTCGGCGGTGACCCAGGCGCGCGAGTACATCGCCAAGGAGTTCGGGAAGCCCTACCTGCCGAGCGAGCCGGTGGTCCACAAGGGCGGCAAGAGCAACGCGCGGGTCCAGGACGCCCACGAGGCGATCCGCCCCACCGACGTGCTGCGGCGCCCCGACGACGTGAAGGAGCATCTCGACTCCCGGCAGCTCAAGCTGTACCAGCTGATCTGGCGGCGGTTCGTGGCGTCCCAGATGACCCCCGCGGTGTTCGAAACCACCAAGGTGGACTTCGATCTGGGCCGCTTCGTGTTCCGGGCCACCGGGTCGCGGGTGCTGTTCGACGGTTACCACGCGCTGTATCACGAGGCGCACGAGCCGGAAGAGGGAAAGACGCTCGAGGATCTGCCCCCCATCCCGCCGCTCGCCCAGGGCGACGTGGTGCCGGTGAAGCAGATCACGCCGAGCCAGCATTTCACCGAGCCGCCGCCGCGCTTCAGCGAGGCCAGCCTGGTGAAGGAGCTCGAGCGGCTGGGCATCGGCCGCCCGTCCACGTACGCGAGCATCATCTCGACGCTCAAGATGCGGTGGTACGCGACGGCCAAGGAGCGCCGCTTCTCGCCTACGCCGTTGGGCGAAACGGTGTGGCAGGTGATGAAGCGCTCGTTCCCCGCCGTGTTCGACGTCGGCTTCACGGCGCAGATGGAGGACGAGCTCGACAAGGTGGAGGAAGGCGATCTCCCGTGGCAGCAGGTGCTGGGCGACTTCTGGGGGCCGTTCGCGAAGGCGCTCGACGCGGTGGACGTGCAGAAGCTGATCCACGACGTGCACGACCTGTCCGGTTTGCCCAAGGAGAAGTGCCCGACGTGCGGCAGCGGCCTGGTGGTCCGCAGCGGGCGGTTCGGGCCGTTCATCGCGTGCGCCCGCTACCCCGACGAGTGCCGCTTCACCCGGCCACTGCGGCGCGACAAGGTGCCCGACAGGCCCAGCGACGCGATCTGTCAGGAGTGCGGCGCCCCGATGGTGATCAAGACGGGACGCTACGGCGAGTTCCTCGCGTGCACCAAGTTTCCCGCGTGCAAGCACACGCGGCCCGTGCCGCTGGGCGTGAAGTGCCCCAAGTGCGCCGTGGGCGATCTGGCGGAGCGGCGCACCAGGAAGGGACGCAACTTCTTCGGGTGCCTGCGCTACCCGGAGTGCGACTACTCGACGTGGAATCGTCCGGTCGCGGTCGCCTGTCCGAGCTGCGGGTTCCTCGGGATGGAAGAGAAGCAGACCAAGGCCAAAGGGGTCTCTCGCAAGTGCCTGAAGTGCGGACACGAATTGACGGTGGAGGAGGCCACGCCGGCGGAGTCGGTCGCGAGCTGAGGAGCGCCACGGTCGTCGGCGGCGGGCTCGCCGGGAGCGAAGCCGCGTGGGCGCTCGCCGAGCGGGGGATGGCGGTCACGCTCCAGGAAATGCGACCCGGCAAGATGACGGCGGCGCACCAGACCGACCGCTTCGCCGAGCTGGTCTGCAGCAACTCCTTCAAATCGGTCGAGCCGACCAACGCGCACGGCCTCCTCAAAGCCGAGATGCGGCGGCTCTCGAGCGTCGTGCTGGACGCCGCCGACCAGACCCGCGTGCCCGGCGGCGCGGCGCTCGCCGTGGACCGCGTCGCGTTCTCGCAACGGGTGCACGACCGCGTGACGGGCCATCCCGGGATCACGGTGCTGCGCGCCGAAGCGACCGAGCTGCCGTCTCCCGGCGTCGTCGCGACCGGGCCGCTCACGTCCGACGCGCTGGCGGCGGCGATCGCGCGCCGCCTCGACGCCCGCGCGCTCGCGTTCTTCGACGCGATCGCGCCCATTGTGGCAGCCGAATCGCTCGACCTGGTCCCGATGTTTCGGGCCTCGCGCTACGGCAAGGGCGGTGGCGACGACTATCTCAACGCGCCGCTCACCGAAGCGCAGTACGACGCGTTCGTGCTCGCGCTGCGGACGGGGGAGCAGTACCAGTCGCCCCACGAGTTCGACCGCACGCCCTATTTCGCCGGCTGCCTCCCCGTCGAGGAGATGGCCGCGCGGGGGCGCGACGTGCTGCGCTTCGGGCCGATGAAGCCGGTGGGGCTGACTGACCCCGGGCGCAAGCCCGGGGATACCCAGCCGTTCGC
Organism: Gemmatimonadales bacterium; assembly: GCA_035317625.1. Classification (GTDB taxonomy): domain Bacteria; phylum Gemmatimonadota; class Gemmatimonadetes; order Gemmatimonadales; family GWC2-71-9; genus AG41. The sequence continues at coordinate 11,679 of DATHGL010000155.1, forward strand.
CGTCGTTCAGCTTCGCCAGGAAGACCGCGCCGGGCAGATGTGGAACCTCGTCGGCTTTCAGACCCGGCTCAAGGTGCCGGAGCAGCAGCGGGTGTTCCGGATGATTCCGGGTCTCGAGCACGCGGAGTTCCTGCGGTTTGGGAGCCTGCATCGCAACGCGTACATCAACTCGCCCCGCGCGCTCACGGCGCATCTCTCGGCCAAGGACGACCCGGCGCTCCTGTTCGCCGGGCAGCTCACGGGCGTCGAGGGGTACACCGAGTCGGCGGCGACGGGGATCCTGGCCGGGATCAACCTGGCGCGGCTCTGCGCCGGTGAGGCGCCGGTGGTGCCTCCGCCGACGACCATGCTCGGGGCGTTGTACCGCTACGTGCACACGGCCGACCCGGAGCACTTCCAGCCGATGAACGCGAACTTCGGCCTGCTCGAGCCGCTCGAGCGGCCGGTGAAGGACAAGCAGAAGAAGAAGGAAGCGCTGGTCGAACGGGCGCTTGCGGACATGGATGCCTTCGCGGCGCTAATCAACGCGGAACGCGGAAGTCGGAACGCGGAACAGGAGCAGGCCACCACTGTTCCCCCTTCCGCGTTCCCCGTTCCGCGTTCATCGGACCGATGACGGCACTTCCTCCCGAGGTCGCCGATTTCGTCGCGTTCCTCGAAAAGGAGCGCAACGACTCGCCCCACACGGTGAAGGCCTACGGCCGCGACGTGACGGACTTCGCGACCTTCTGCGACGGCTACTACGGCGGCGGGTGGAGCTGGGCGGGGGTGGATCGCCTCGCGATCCGCGGCTGGCTGGGGTCGATGCGGCAGCGCGGCCTCGCCAAGCGGTCGGCGGCGCGCGCGCTGTCGGCGTTGCGCACCTTCTATCGGTTCCTGAACGTCACGCGCGGGCTGGAGGTGAACCCCGCCAAGGCGGCGCGCACGCCCACGCTCGAGCGCGTGCTGCCGACGCACCTGGATCGGGCGGAGATCGGGCTGCTGTTCGCCGCCGCGGAGCAGCGGGCGGCGGCGGGCGGATTCATCCCCGCGCGCGACCTGGCGATGCTCGAGCTGTTCTACTCGACCGGGATCCGCCTCGCCGAGCTGGCGGGGCTGAACGATCAGGACGTGGATCTCGTCTCGGATCAGGTGAAAGTGCGCGGCAAGGGGAAAAAGGAGCGGATCGTG
>DATHGL010000156.1:0-3721 GCA_035317625.1 Gemmatimonadales bacterium
CCTGGCGAAAGCCGCCGTGACGGTGACCGGCACCACGGTCACCGGCTGTGTGAGAGCGTGATGCCCAACGCTCCGCGTGCCCCCATGCGCGTGCGCCCAAAGCACTAGCTCATCGGACTCGCGGCCGGTCCGCGCGCCCGCCCATAATCGTTAAGTCGATTTTCGTCCCGCCGAGTGATATCCGCCTGTCGCCCTCGCGGGCAGGTTTCATGTCGAGGCGGGCGCGGTCCGATTGCGAAATGGATCCCGAGACCCGCCCCGTGTCACACCAACTGTTAGGAGAAAACCATGTTTACTCTACCCCGACTGACGGCGCGATTGGCCGTCGTTGCATCGTTTGGCGCGCTGCTGGTCACAGCGCGCAACGCCACCGCGCAATCTGGGGGTGCGGTGTCGAGCTTCTCCATCCTGGGCGGCCCGGCGGTGACCTGTACCAGGTCCACGACGAGCGGCGACGTGGGTGTCGCCAGCAGCACCGCGTTCACGAACACCGGGTGCAGCATTAGCGGAAACATTCACGCGGGCGACGCGCTCGCCGCACAGGCGTACAATGACTACCTCGGCGCGTACAACAACATCGCGGCCACGTCGTGCAGCGGTGCGTTGTTGACGGGTACACTCGCGGGGCGGACCCTGGCGCCCGGCGTGTACTGTGTCAGCGCGGAGGCGAAGACGGGCACGTTGACGCTCAACGGGCCGGCGACGGGGAGCTGGACGTTCAAGGTCACGGACGGCGCTCACACCGGCGCTTTCACCGGCACCAGCTTCTTTGTGGTCATGGCTGGCGGCGGGCAGGCGTGTAACGTTATCTGGTGGTCGGAAGCGGCCGCGACGCAGACGGATTCGGACATCAAAGGAAACATTCTCTCGGGTGCAGGCCTCACGCTTACCCGGGGAAGCTTCGTCGGACGAGCCTTGGCGAAAGCCGCGGTGACGCTGACGGACGTCAGGACCCTCAGCGGTTGCGTCTGATAGAGACACCGTAGCAGCAGCCCGCAGCGCTGAGCGTGGGGGTGTCGGGGATTCTCCCGACACCCCCTAGTAGTTTTCCCGATATTCGTATCCCCTCTTGCGCCGTAACCTGATCCGGGGCATCATGCCCAAGCCCGGGAGGTCGGCTCGTGGCAAGCAGAATCCTGGTATTGGTGATCGAAGACAATCGGCTGGTGCGCGACGGGCTCGCCGCCCTCCTCGACGCGCAGCCGGACTTCAAGGTCGTCGCGGCCGCCGAAGGGGCGAACGCCGGCTTGCTCCAGGTCCGGGCGACCAAACCCCACGTTGTGCTCGTGGACGCGGCCCTGGGGAATCACGACAGCCACCGCCTGGTGAAGAGCGTGCGGAAAGAAGCTCCCGAGAGCAAGGTCATTGTGATGGACCTGCTGCCGGCGCAGGAGGACGTCATCGCGTTCATCCAGGCCGGCGCGAACGGGTTCATCGTGAAAGATGCGACGGTCGAGGATTTCGTCAGAACCATTCGATCGGTCGCCGAGGGAGCGGATGTGGTTCCGCCCGCTTTAACCGGAACGCTGCTGTCCCACATTGTGGATCAAGCGGTGGCGCGCAGCACGACAGCCGTGCTGGAAGCCGTGCAAATGACCAAGCGCGAGCGGGAGATTACGGGCTTGATTGCCGATGGCATGAGCAACAAGGAGATCGCCCAACGCCTCAACATCGCCACCTACACCGTCAAGAGCCACGTGCACAACATTCTGGAGAAGCTTGCGCTACACAGCCGCCTCCAGATCGCCGCTCACGCGCACAAGTCCTCCGTGTCCGAGACCGCCCCCCCCACCGTGTCACGCTGACCGATTCACCTGCACCCAAGTAGTTAAGTCGCGTTTCATCCGGTTGGAGGATGTTCGCCTGCTGCACGCGCTGGCAGGTTGTGTTCTCCAGGGTAAGGAGCGCGCTTGTGAGGAATCTGTGGGCCTACGCGTATCAGATCGTGCCGGCACAGCCGTTGAGGCGGCTGGGCGCGATCCGCGCGCTCCTGAAGGAGGCGACTGCGGCGGCGCGCGGCGGCGCCCGCACCTGGTCGGGGAGGCTCGTGCTCGAGCGGCGCGCCACACACATCCTGATCGTGAGCGACGCCCCCGGGCGGGACGACTCGATGGATCGCCGCCTCGCAGCCGAGATCGAGCGACTGGATGCGAGTTTCTCCGTCACCGAGCCGCTGGCGTTGGCGGAGCACGCCGAGGGGGTCGAGTGGCTGGCTACCTACGACGGGAACGGACGCTAGCTGGGGCCGAAGTCGTCCAGCTCGAACAGCTGGCGGTCCTGGCGTGAGGACTACCCGCCGGCAATGGCGCCGATGACCAGGAGAGGCTCCGCCCCCGACGAGACCGCGTCGGGCAACGGAGCGTCCGGCGGCTCGTGGGACAGATCCCGCGCGCATGCGAAGATCCGCAGGAACGGCCGGCGCCGTCCGGTCACGTGCTCGCGGATCGTCCCGCGCAGCATCGGATAGCGGGCCTCGAGCGCGTCAAGCACCGACGCTTGCGTGACCCGCCCCTCGACCTCGAGCGTCAACTCGGCACCGACCTGCGCCAGCTTTCGCAGGTGGGGCGGGAGCACGACCCGGATCAAGGGAGTGTCTGGACCTCGACGGATAACACGGCCGGGAGATCTCGGACAATCGGGACCCAGCTGTCTCCGGCATCGGCCGAGAGGTACACTTGCCCGCCGGTCGTGCCGAAATACACGCCGCACGCATCGAGTGCGTCGACGGCCATCGCGTCGCGCAGCACGTTGACGTAGCAGTCGTGTTGCGGCAGGCCCTTCGTGAGCGCCTCCCACTCGTTGCCACCCGTGCGGCTGCGGTACACGCGCAGCTTCCCGTCCGGCACGTAATGCTCGGAGTCGCTCTTGATGGGGACGACGTAAACGGTCTCCGGCTCGTGCGCGTGCACGTCGATCACGAACCCGAAGTCGGTCGGCAGATTGCCGCTGATCTCGCGCCACGAGTCGCCGGCGTCGTCCGAGCGCATCACGTCCCAGTGCTTCTGCATGAACAGCACATTGGGACGCGACCGGTGCAGCGCGATGCGGTGCACGCAATGACCCACCTCGGCGGTGGGATCGGGGATGTATTGAGACCGCAATCCGCGGTTGATCGGCTTCCACGTTTTGCCGCCATCGTCGGTCCGGAAGGCACCGGCAGCCGAGATGGCGATGAAGATCCGCTTGGGATCGCTTGGATCGAGCAGGATCGTATGGAGACACATCCCGCCGGCGCCCGGCTGCCACTTCGGCCCGGTGCCGTGACCGCGCAGCCCGGCAACCTCCCGCCACGTCGTGCCGCCGTCGCTCGTCCGGAACAGCCCGGCGTCTTCCACCCCGGCGTACACCGTGTCCGGATCGGTGAGTGATGGCTCGAGATGCCAGACCCGCTTGAACTCCCAGGGATGCTGCGTGCCGTCGTACCACTGGTGCGTGGTGAGGGACTTGCCGGTGTCTGGAGACGTGTCGTAGACGAACTTGTTGCTCTCGCCGGCCGGCATGCCGTCGGGCGTCTTCGTCATTCCACCGCCCGGCGTCTCCCACGTCTTGCCGCCGTCGCACGAGCGCTGGATGACCTGTCCGAACCAGCCGCTCGATTGCGACGCGTACAGCCGATCCGGATCGACGGGCGAGCCCTTCAGGTGGTAGATCTCCCACCCTCCAAAGTGGGGCCCGCTCACCTCCCACTGCTTGCGCTTGCCGTCCGCTGTCAGGACGAACG
>DATHGL010000157.1:0-9547 GCA_035317625.1 Gemmatimonadales bacterium
ACGCCCTCCCCCCGCAGGACGGTGTCCGAGTCGAGGAGCGACTGCTCGATGCGGAAAATGAGATCCTGCTTGCGGAGGCCTGAGTAGTTGGTGATGTTCAGGGTTTCGGCCATCGCGTGCAGTTCCGCGACGGATTTCCTCTTCAGTTCAGCGATATCCACGTGTGTTGTGGCTCCGTTGCTCTACGGCGGGCGAAACCGCGGGGTGGGGAAGTGGGCGCCTTGAAAATGGAATCGTTGAAGCTGGAATCTGGGAAGTCGAAGCAGTGCGAGAGAGTTATAGTAGGGTCCTCCAGACTCCGAGTCAAGGGCGCGCCGTGAATCTGAGCGAGTTCCTGGTCGCCTGGCGTACGACGGCCCTGCCGGACCGGGAAGTCGTTGACGCGCTTGTACATCCGGTCCACGCCGGGCCTCCCCGGCACTCGCCGCCGTGCTCACCCAGTGGCCCGGCAGCTACTACTGGTCGGACAAGCCCGACGGGCGCCACCTCGTGCTGACGCGTCCGTTCGGCCGGCGGCGGGAGCGCTGGGGCATACACATCGCCCTGTTTCTCGCCAGCGTGTACACGATCACATTCGCCGGCGCGGTGCTGGCTGGCGCGATCTCCTACACGGGCCCGCTGGTCTTCTTCACCAGCGGTCATCCCGGGTATCCCGGGTTTCTCGGCGCTTGGTCCACCGGCCTCTGGTTCTCGTTCCCGCTCATTGCGATCCTCTTGTCGCATGAACTGGGCCATTACGTCGTCGCGCGGCGCTATCGACTCGACGTATCTCCGCCGTACTTCATCCCGGTGCCGCTCGTGCCGTCGTTCATCGGAACAATGGGAGCATTTATTCGACTGCGGACGATCCTGTCGGATCGCCGGCAGCTCTTCGACGTCGGCGTGGCAGGACCGATCGCGGGGTTCGTGGTGGCGCTCCCCGTACTCGCGGTCGGCCTGAAGATGAGTCATCCGGGGATTTCCGAGGAAGGCTTCCGCGGCCTCGTGGTGTTTTTCGGCGGGGGTCCGCAGATTCCGCTGGGAGATTCGTTGGTGACGCTCGCGCTGCGTCGAATGTTCATGGGCGATCCGGACGTCATCCGCGTGCATCCCATGGGGTTTGCAGGGTGGGTCGGCATGTTCGTGACGATGCTGAACCTGCTCCCCATCTCCCAGCTCGACGGCGGGCACATCCTCTACGCGACGCTGCCGCGCTGGCACCAGCGCATCGCCCTCGGCTTCTGGATGCTCATCGTGGTGCTCGGCTGGTACTGGCGCGGGTGGCTCTATTGGGGGTTGGTCGTGCTGCTGCTGTCGCGCGGCCGCCTCGGGCACCCGCCGGTGCTCGACGTGCAGCGACCGCTGCCGCCCTCGCGCCGGGTGCTGGCGTGGGCGGCGCTGGTGCTCTTTCTGATCACCTTCGCACCGGTGCCGTTTAGAATCTAGGTGCTGGGTTCTCGGTGCTGGGTGTCAGCGGAAATCCCCAGCATCCAGCCCCTCACACCTGGCACCTCACGTATTGCGTAAGTCGCCGACCCTTATATCTTTGCACAAACCAGCCCTAGGGCGGCGCATGCCCGGACAACCGGCACGCTACAACGCACCCGATTCGAACGAAACTGTCGTCCACGACCTCCCCCCCATTCGATTCGATGGACAACTCATCCCCATTCGCCTGCAGGTGCGCCGGTCCGAGGACGGGATCTGGCGCGGGCGGGTGTTGTTCGGGGCGGCGGATACCGAAGCTGAGCGCTCTACCGCCGAAATCTTCTGCGCCGGCTCGGAACCGGACCTGTGGCAGGCGGTACGCGATCTCCGGGATCATCATCTGCGCGATCTCTACCGCTCGCTGCTCTAGATGGCGGACGCCTTAGACCCGATCAGGAAGGCGCGGCACGACCTGTCGAACCCGCTGGCGGCCATCCTCGCCGAAACCCAGCTGTTGCTGCTCGCCGCGAACAAGTACGACGCCGAAACCGTCGCGGGGCTGAAGCAGATCGAAGCGCTCTCGCGCAAGATGCGCGACATCCTCCAAGCCCTGGACGGATGAACCGGTGAGCCGGCCGCACCGGCCACGGTTCTCCCCTCCCACACGGTGGTGGGATCACCCTCGCCGCGCCCTGCGCGTGAGCCCGCGATGGTGGCGCTGGCCTACGCTGCGGCGGCGGTTCCCCGGTTCCGGGCGGTAGGCTTGGCGACCTTCGAGCTCCGGCCCCTCACGACCGGCGAGATCCTCGACGGCTCCCTCACGCTGCTGCGGCGTCACTTCCGTCTCCTGTTCGGCATCGCCGTGGCGTGCGAAGGCGTGCCGGCCGCCCTCGACGTCTACGTGGACCTGGCGGGCCGGAGTGGCGCGCACCCTGGCCTCGCGCTCTTGGGGCGGCTGCTGAACCTGATCGGCACGCTCCTGGTGACCGGGGCCACGGTCCGCGCCGTCTCCGAGGCCTACCTCGGTCGGGTTCCCCGGCTGGGGGACGCGTTGCGCTACGCCGGGAGCAAGCTGGGCGTCATCTTCGGTGCCACCTTCGCGAGCGGCGTCGTGGTCCTGCTGGCGACCATCGCCCTCGTGATTCCCGGCATCATCGTGTTTTGCGGCTACTCCGTCGCCGGGCAAGTGGCGGCGCTCGAGCCGCTGCGCTCGTCCACCGACGCGCTGCGCCGCTCGTGGGATCTCACCAAGGGGTTCAAGGGCAAGGGGTTGGTGCTGTGGGTCGTGGCGTTCGCATTGATCGCGGTGGTCGTGCTCGCGGTGGGGTTCGCCGGCGGGATCGCGACGGGACTCACAGGCGGGGTCGAGGCTCCCGTGACCGCGCTGCTGGCGGTCATCACACTGCTCATCTATCCGCTCATTTCCTGCGTGTTCACGCTGTTTTACTACGATCTGCGGGTTCGCAAGGAAGGCTTCGATCTCGAAGTGTTGAGCGGGCAGCTGGGGATCGCGCCGACGCCCTAGCGCGCCACGGGCTGCGGCATGCTGCGGTGGCGGTGCGACCACCCGCTGGCGAGGTACATCGTCAAGAACACGACCGACAGCGCGCTGGTCGCGTACTTGTAGGCCGCCGGCGCGTCGCTCGCCGACAGGAGCCCTTCGACGGTGCCCGCGATGGCGAGCAGCGTCACGACCGCGCCGATCATGCGCGCGGCGATCCGACCCTCGACCACGAGAGCGTCCCGGCGCGTCCGGTCTCCCGGCACGATGAGCGCGCCCGCCAGGCGAAACCCCGCGCCCGCGGCCACGAAAATCGCCGTGAGTTCGAGGATGCCGTGGCCCGCGATGAAGGTGGTGAGGTAGCCGCCGGCGTGATAATTGACGAACAGGCCGAACCCCGCGCCGAGGCTCAAGCCGTTGAGGACGAGCACCAGCACGGTCGGCACGCCGACCAGGATGCCACCGACGAAGGCCCAGAAGGCGATGCGGATGTTGCTACTGATGATCGCGGAGGCGACGACCGGCAGGTCCTCTCGGGGCGACTCGGCATATCCGACTCCCGCTGCTTCGTTGGCCGCGGCCTCGCGCGCCCGGCTCACCATGACCGGCGAGACCAGCTCGTCCTGGAGCTCGGGATGCACGCGGATCAGCCCGTAGCCGATCGCCGCCGGAACGGCGAACAGCAGGAGGGCCGCTCCCACATGGGCCCACGAGGCCACGACGGCCGCGGGAAAATCCCGCACCAGGTAGCGGAATACCGGGACGCGCCGCCGCCCGCGCGCCCGGTACAACGCGTTGTGGCCCGCGCTCACCACCCGCTCGAGGTACTCGACGAGGCGCGCGTCGACGCCGTACGTCCGCGCCCGCGCCAGGTCGGCCGCGACCTCGCGGTAGCGTGCGGCGAAGCCGGGGATGTCGTGCTCGGGGAGGCGGCTCACCCCGGACCGCTCGACCAGGATCGCGAGCCGGTGGAACTGCTCCCACGCCTCCCGCTTCCGCTCGACGAACCGCTCCGCCGTGACGGTAGTGCGGCCGGCGACGTCGGCGCGCGCGCGCGTGGCGAACCGGCTGCGGCGCTTGCGTTGCTCCTCCGCGTGCAGCTCGGCGAGGTAGGGGTCCACATCCGCGGTGCGGCGGGGCACGCGGTCCTGAAAGCGCCGCGCCAGCTCGGTCGCGAGCCGGGTCTGGATCGCCGCGTCCAGGTCGGCGGCGCGTGCCAGGAACTGATCCAGCAGGCGAAACTCGTCGTCCGCGAGCTCCGGCGGGCCCGTCTCGACCGCCTCGGCGATGGCGGGCAGGGCGGGTCCCAAGGTCCAGTCCATCGGGCGGTCACGCACCACGATGGTCCCGGCGACCAGGTCCCCGAGGCGCTGGTTGCGCCGGTGCAGGAAGACCAGTGCGAGCCCCGGGAGGAACGGCAGCACGGGGAAATAGCAGTCGAGTAAGCGGAACAGGCCGCGGACGACCGCGGCCGTCGGCGTGACAGGATGCCCAGTGTCCATCACGACGCGGATGCCCAGCCACTGCTTGCCGAGCGTCCGCCCTCCGTTCAGGGCCTCGAGCAGGACGAAGTAGGCGAGGAACGTGAAGGCGAAGAGCAGAACGACCAGGGCGAGCACCCATCCCACGAGCATGCCGCCCCGCTCGGTGACGCCGACGAGGACGATCAGCCAGATCAAGACCAGCATCCCGGCGCCTGCGACCAGCGTGTCCGCGAGTGCGGCCGCGGCGCGCGACCCGAGGCCGGCCAGCTCGAGGTGCAGGGCCACGTGCTCGGGTGTCTCGATGCCCAGCTGCTGGCGCAGCGTGCGTCCAGACGGGGGCGGCTCTCGCGCGGGCGCGTTCATCTCAACATCTTACCGCCACCCCACACGAGGAGCGAGTCGTTCATGGCAGACATTCGACCCATGAATTTCGGTGAGGTTTTGGACGGCTCCCTGGTGCTGTACCGGCGTCATTTCGGGCTGTTTCTGAAGCTCGCCGTGATCACCCTGGCGGTGCCGGTGTTGCTGCTCGTCTACTTCAGCTCTCGGTTGCTCGGCTCGTTTTTGACCCAGACGCCCAACATGGGAGCGCTGTGGCTCTTCCTCCCGGTGGGGATTCTGTACTATCTCGCGAGTCTCGTGCTCACCGCCGGCACGGTTCGCATCATTTCTGATTCCTATCTCGGTCGGGCGCCCCAGCTGCGGGATGCGTTGGCGCTCGGCCTGTCGAAGCTCTGGGGGCTGGTGGGGGTCGGACTTGGGAAAGGGGCCATCCTCTTCCTCGCCACACTTGCGGCTGGGGCCGTCACGGCGGTGACGGCCGTGATGACGAAGGGCGCAGGGGCCCTCGCCGTGCTCCTGCTGGTGGCCTTGATCGCTGCGAGCGTGTGGTTCGTGATTTTCGTGCTGTGCGGCTACGGCGTCACCACGCCGGTGGTCGTCCTCGAAGAGCTGGGCAGCTCGTTCGACGCCTTCGGGCGTTCCTGGGAGCTGACGCGCGGTTTCAGGGGAAAGGTCCTGGGCTTGGGGGTGGTGGCGTTCTTGCTGTTCAACGCGCTGCCGAGCTGGGTGCTGCAGGGTCTCTCGGCACTCGCGCGCGCGACCGTGCCGGGCCTTGCGATCGGCCTGGGGGCCCTCGCGGCGATCGTGCCGGTGCTCTTGACACCCGCCATCGCGGCGGTGATCACCCTGATGTATTACGACCTGCGCGTCCGCCGCGAAGCGTTCGACCTGCAGGTGCTAAGCCAGCGGTTGGGGATCGTCTGACCGGTGTCCTGATCACCGCGGCGCAGGCGATCCCGCCGGACTCGTTGCGCCGGGCCGTTGCCGAGGTGTTCGCCCGGCCCGAGTACCGCTGGGCCACGGGGCGGAGCTTGCTGCAGTGGCTGCTCGAGCAGATCGGGCGGTTGCTCGACTGGATCGGGAGGGCGGAGGCCAGTCACCCAGCGGCATTCCAGGCGCTGCTGGTGGTGCTGGTGGCGGCCCTGCTCGGGGTGCTCGCGCACATGGGCTACGTCGTGTGGCGTATCACACGGCCCACGGCCCAGACGCCGGGGCGCCACGCCACGGCGGTGGGGTTGCGGCTCGAGGACGCGCGGGCGCACCGCCAGCGCGCCGACGAGCTCGCGCGCGCCGGCCGCTACGCCGAAGCGTTGGCGCACCGCTTCGTGGCGACGCTGCTGGAGCTCGAGCGGCGCGATGCGTTGAAGTTCGATCCGTCCAAGACGCCGGCCGAGTACGTGCCCGAGGCCCGACTCGACGCGGCGGGCCGGGCATCGCTCGGCGAGCTGGTGGCGCGCCTCTACCAGCACGTGTTCGGCGCCGCGCCCTGCGACGAGCACGCCTACCGACAATTCGCGGACGACGCCGACCTCCTGTTTCAGCATGTCGCGACGGTTTGAAGTCGTCCTGGTGCTTCTGCTCGGCGCGGCCCTCTGGGCCGCGATCTGGGCGGGCCGTCGTGGCGCGGGGCCGGAGCCGAGCTTCGATTTCCGCGCGTCGACGCTCAAGAGCGGTCCCAACGGCAGCCGCGCCCTCTACGACGTCCTTGCCCGCCTCCGGATCCCGGTCGAGCGGCGGCGGACGCCGCTGTTCGACCTCTCGACCGACGTGTCCCGCCGCCCGGCCGTGCTCGCCGTGCTCGATCCGCCGCTGCAGCTGGTGAGCGCCGAGCTCGCGCAGGTCGTGCGGTTCGTGCAAAACGGCGGGGCGGTGGTCGCCGCCAACGCGGGGGGCGGCATCACGTCGTGCGCCGGGTGGCAGGTCGCCTACCGCTTCGACTTCGCGCGGACGGACAGCTTCGCCGTCGTGCCGACCGACCGACGCCTCGTGCTGCCGGCGGTGACGAACTACCTGCGCCTGCCCGAGCCCGGGCGGCAGGACGCCGGCCGGCGGTTGCGGGGCGGAGACGTCGAGGAGGACCGCTGCGACACCCTCGCACCGCTGGTCCGAGACACCCTGCTGCGCTTGGTCGACGGGCGTCCCGTGGTGCTGCGACTGCGGTATGCCGGGGGAGGCAGCGTGACGCTGGTGGCCGACGCGGGATACTTCCGCAATCGCGCGTGGCGAGCGACCCCGGTGCCGGAGTTCGTCACGCCGCTGCTGATCCCGGCGCGTCGCGGGCGGCTGGTCTGGGACGAGTATCATCAGGGGTTCGGCCGGGGGCGGTCGCTGCCCGGGGTGATGGCAAGCTGGCTCGTCGAGAGCCCGGGCGGCTGGGTCATCCTGCAGCTCGTCGGCGTGCTGCTCGTGGCCCTCGTCGTCGCCGGCGTGCGCTTCGGGCCCGCGCGCCCGGTCATCGAGCGTCGTCGCCGCTCGCCGCTTGAGCACCTCGAAGCGCTCGCGGCGGGGCTCGAGGGCGCGGTCGGTGTGGACACGTCGGTCGCGCTCACCGTGTCGAGCCTGCGGCGGCGGCTGGGTCGGGCCGGCGTCCTGCCCCCCGACGAGCAACGGTCGTGGCTCGCCGCGCTCGAGCTGGCGCTGCCGACCACCGCCGGGCGGAACGCCGTGCGGCGCCTGCAATCCATCCTGAGCCAACCCGGCGGACCCGAGCGTGCGCTCGCGGCCGCCCAAGCCGTGGAGGACGTGTGGCAGGAGCTTCGCCCGCCGCAGACGCGCGCCGCATCGTAGAGACGCTGGACCGGGTCATCCTCGGCCAGGAGGCCGCGACCCGGGAGGCGTTGATCTGCCTGCTCGCACGCGGCCACGTGCTGCTCGAGGGCGTCCCCGGGACGGCGAAGACGCTGCTCGTGCGCACCCTGGCGCTGGCGCTCGACGTCAAGTTCCAGCGCATCCAGTTCACGCCCGACCTCATGCCCGCCGACATCACCGGGGTGACCATGCTCACCGGGTCGCATGAGTTCACCTTCCGCCCGGGCCCGATCTTCGCGGATCTGGTCCTGGCGGACGAGATCAACCGCGCGCCCGCCAAGACCCAGGCGGCCCTGCTCGAGGCGATGCAGGAGCGCACCGTCACGGTGGACGGCGTGGGCCACCCGTTGTCGGCGACCTTCACCGTCTTCGCCACGCAAAACCCGGTCGAGTTCGAGGGGACCTACCCGTTGCCCGAGGCCGAGCTGGATCGGTTCATGATGAAGGTCCTGGTGGGGTATCCCGACCCGATCCACGAGCAGGGAATCCTCGCGCGCACCGTCGCAGGGTTCGAAGCCGACCGTCCCGCCACCTACGGCGTCACGGCGGTGACGGATGCCGCTGGGCTGGAGCGGCTGCGGCGGGCGGTGGAGGCGGTGCGCGTCGAGACGCAGATCACGGCGTACATCACCGCGGTCGTGCGCGCGACGCGCGACGTCGCGTCGCTCACGCTGGGCGCGAGCCCGCGGGCGGGCGTGTCGCTCCTCAAGGCGGCCCGCGCCGCTGCGCTGGTCGACGAGCGGGACTACGTGATCCCCGACGACGTGAAGCGGCTCGCGCCGGCGGTGCTGCGGCACCGAGTGAGCGTGGCCCCGGAGCTCGAGCTCGAGGGGGTCACGCCCGATGCGGCCCTCAAGTCGATCCTGGATCGCATCGAGGTGCCGACGGCGTGACGCGGGGCGTCGGCTGGTGGGCCCTCGTTTTGCCGACCCGCCGCGCGCTCGGCGTCGGCGCCACCCTGTCCGCGCTCGGCGCGCTCGGCCTGTGGGTGCCCTGGGCGCTCGACGCGATGCTCGTGAGCGATGTCCTGCTCCTGCTCCTGATCTGGGTCGACGCGACCCGGGCCGCCGTGCCCGGCCCGCCCGAGCTGGGTGTCTTCCGCGAGGCCCCACCGGCGTTCTCCGTCGGCCGCGCGGCGGCGGTGACCTACCGCTGGGTCAACGGCACGCGGGTCCGGGCGCGGCTGCGGCTGCGCGAGGTGCGTCCCGACCTGCTGGGCGGAACGCAGGTGCCGCGCGGCCTCGCCGTGCCCCCGCTCGGCGAGGCCCGCGAGACCGTGCCGGTGGTGCCGGCCCGGCGCGGACGCGAGCAGGGGGGTGGGTTCGTGGTCGACTCGGTCGGCCCGCTCGGGCTGGGACGGCGGCGGGGTCGGGTGGAGCTGTCGTGGGACGCCGCCGTGTACCCGCCGCTCGTGTCGGTGCGGCTCCGCGCGTCGGTCGCGCAAGCGCAGCGCCGCCGTGAGCAGGGCATGACGCCGTTACGTCAGATCGGCGAGGGGCGGCTGTTCGAGTCGTTGCGCGAGTGGGTGCCGGGGGACGACTTACGCCACATCGATTGGAAGGCCACGGCGCGGCGCCGTAAGGTGATCACGCGGCAGTACGAGGCCGAGCGGCGCCAGCAGGTGCTGTTGGTGCTCGACACCGGGCGCCTTCTGACGGCGGAGATCGCGGGCGTCTCGCGTCTCGATTACGTCGTGCAGGCCGCGCTCGAGCTCGCCTATGCCGCCGCGCAACACGACGACAACGTGGGCGTGATGGCGTTCGCCGACGGCGTGCAGCACTTCGTGGCACCCCAGCGCGGGCGCCTGGCCGTGAAGCGCGTGCTCGACGTGCTCGCGGTGGTGGAGCCGACGCTGGTGGAGCCCGACTATCCCGGCGCGTTCCGCTATCTCGCGGCGCGCAATCGCAAGCGCGCCCTCACCGTGCTCTTCACCGACGTCATCGACCGATTCGCGTCCGACGCGCTGGTGGCAAACGTGGCGTCGCTCCGCCCGCGGCATCTCCCG
>DATHGL010000158.1:0-2301 GCA_035317625.1 Gemmatimonadales bacterium
CCGTTCCACCACCACCCGGTAGCCGTCGAGCGTCAGCTCGTCGCCGGCGCGCGGCACACGCCCCAGCACCGTGTAGACGAGTCCCCCGACGGTCGACACCTCCGGGTGCTCGAACGAGCGGCCCAGCGCCTGGGAGAGATCGTCGAGCGTGGCCCGTCCGTCCACCCAGTAGCGATCGCCGTCCTGGCGGATCGAGGGCGTCTCGCCGACGTCGTGCTCGTCGTGGATCTCGCCGACGATTTCCTCGAGGATGTCTTCCAGCGTGATGAGGCCGGCCGTACCGCCGAACTCGTCCACCACGATGGCCAGGTGCCCGGGGCCGCGCTGGAAGTCGCGCAGCTGGCTGTCGAGCGTCTTGGTCTCGGGCACGTAGGCCGCGGGACGCACGAGGTCCTGCCAGCGCGCCCCGCGCGCGGCCTCCCCCAGGCCCATCGCGAACGGCACCAGGTCCTTGGCGAACACGATGCCGACGATGTTGTCCGCCGTGCCGTCGTATACCGGCAAGCGGGTGTGTTCACTCTGGCGGAACGCATCCACGACGTCTTCCGTCGCCGCGGCCAGGTCCACGGCGGCCATGTCGAGCCTGGGCGTCATCACCTCATCCGCGCGCGTGTCGGCCAGCGTGAACACGCCGAGCAGCATGTCGCGCTGCGCGACACCCAAGGCCGGCTCGAGCGGGCGCGGCGTGGCGACGAGGCCGTGCAGACCCTTATCGACCCACGCGAGCAGCCAGTGGAGCAGGCCGAACGGGGCGAGCGTGCGGCGCGCCAGCGGGAGTGCCACCGCGGCCAGCTCGGGCGCGACGCGGGCCAGGCTGCGCGGCAGCGCGTCGCCGACGATGAAGAGAAAGCCCACCGCGACCGCCCAGGTCGTCACGGCTTCCGCCCACGGCCGCTGCCACCAGCCGAGCGCGTCGCCGGCGGCCACGGCGCCAAGCACGAGCAGCGCGAGGCGCGCGACGTGCAGGGCGCGGTGCAGCGGCACGCGCCCTCCCACGCTGGCCGGCGGCGCGTCCCCCAGCGTGTGGAGCGCCTCGCCCACGGCGGCCTCCTCGGCGAGCGCCAGCAGGCCGGCCCACAGCGCCGCCCCGCCCGCCAGGAGGGCGCCCCCCATAGTGAGCGCCGCGCCCGTCAGCGTCACGGCGCCCCGGCCATCAGTCGGCGCACGTGACGCTCCTGACGGCGCCACATGCGGGAGCGCGTCCGGCCCGGGCCGTCCGGGTGGTCGTAGCCGAGCACGTGCAACGTCCCGTGCACCGTCAACCGCACGAGCTCCTCCTCCACCCTTCCCTCGTCCCCCTTCCCGCGTCCCCCGCTCCGTACCCAGCGCTCCGCCGCCGCGGGACAGATACACACCTCGCCCAGGAGCGTCCCATCGGGCTGCGGCAGCGCGAACGCCAATACGTCGGTCAGGGCACGGCGGCCGGTGACGCGGCGGTTGAGGCGGCGCATGGCGGTCGCGTCGAGCAGCGCGAGCTCGATCCGCGCGCCCCGCGCGCCTTCCCAGGCGAGCACTCGGCGGGCGGCGTGTGCGAGCCGCGCCCCCCCGTCACGCCCTGGCCGCAGGCTGCCACGTCGCCGTGATGCCGCCACTGGACTCCGGGTAGTCGATGCGGTTGTGGTACATGCCGGTGATGATGCGCACGAACTCCTGTTTCGCCTGGTCGATCTGGCGTAGCGTCATCGGCGCCTCATCCAGCTGGCCGGCGTTGAGCTTGTTGCGCACGATGTGACTGATCACTTCGTCGATCTTCTGCGGCGTCAGGTCCTCGAGCACGCGCAGCGCCGCCTCCACCGAATCGGCGAGCATGGTGATCGCGGTTTCGGCGGACTGCGGCTTGGGGCCAGGATACGTGTAGTCCCCCGGCTGGGCAGGACCGCCGTCGCCGCTCTTTTTGGCGCGGTCGAGGAAGTAGGTGATCTCGGCGGTCCCGTGGTGCTCCGGAATGAACGCCGCCACCGCGTCGGGGAGGCGGGCCTCTCGAGCCAGTGCCAACCCGTCCGCCACGTGCGCCTTGATGATCTGCGCCGATTGATGCGGCTTGAGACGGTCGTGCGGGTTGTTGCCGCGCGTCTGGTTCTCGACGAAGTACTGCGGGTTCTTGATCTTCCCGATGTCGTGGTAGTAGCAGCCGACCCGGCCGAGCAGCCCACTCGCGCCGATCCGGTTGCTGGCCGCTTCTACGAGATTCGCCATGGCGACGGAGTGCGCATAGGTCCCCGGCGCCTCGAGCGACAGGCGTCGCAGCAACGGCCGGCTCGGGTCGGACAGCTCGAGGAGCGTGAGGTCCGTCGTGATGCG
>DATHGL010000159.1:0-12371 GCA_035317625.1 Gemmatimonadales bacterium
CGCAGCGATCCGCTTCGAACGGCAGATCGGCGGCGAGCGCCGCGTCGGTCAACACGACCCCGATGAACGTGAACGAGCCCCGGTCCGGGTCGATCAGCATCATGTTCTTCCCGATCCAGCCGAGCCCGGCCCGCTGTGCCAGCTCCCGCTCGGGGACGGGTCCTGCGTCGACATAGCAGCGGGCCTTCGCCCCTGGGACGATGTCCCGAATGGCGGTCGCGAGGCGCTCGAGACGGCGACCGATCACCTGATGATAGTCGGCGGACCAGGCATACTGAGCAACCCTTGCCCGCCCTTGGTGCTCAGTCGAGCGATGGAAGTAGTTCGTGAGCGCGACCACCGCGACTCGCGCGCCCGGCATGATGCGGGCGGGGTCCTTTCGTTTCTCCGCCTGGCGATGCAGGTAGGTCATCGTGGCGCCATATCCGGCCGCGAGCCAATGGTCGAGCTCGTGGGCGTGCGCGTTCGGCTCGAGGCTCGCGACTCCCACGGCATCGAAGCCGAGCTCGAGCGCTCGACGCTTCAGCGCGACGGTTCTGCGTGACGCCTCCGCGCGACGTTGCTGCTCGACGTCTTTTTTCATAGATGCATCGTCTCCCGCCGCCACCTTGCGAATCGGACGACGTCGTCGAGCGGAGGCACGGCGTCTTCGTCACCGTACGCGGTGAACATGCGCCACCGCACGTAGTCGCGCGGCGGCAGCGGCAGGAAGGGAGGGCGGCGGTACCAGTCGTGCGCCCGGAAGCTCCAGGTGAGGCGCAGCAGATCGAGTGCGAGCCGCGGGTTCACGAGGGCCCGCAGGGCGAGGCGCATGGCGAGCGCCGGCCAGCCGGCGGGTGGCTGCATGGGACTCAATTTACTCGCGAGGCGTGCCCAGTGCGCTTTTCCTCCTGTATATTGACCGCCTATGACACTCGCCAGCGGCCTCGACGCCGGCACGCAGGCCGGGGCTCACCCGCTCGCCCGCTATCGGCGCGAGTTCCCGATCTTCCGGGACGCGATCTACCTGAACACCTGCTCGCTGGGCGCGCTCGGCGAGCGCACGCGCCGCCGCATGGTGGAGTTCCTCGATCTGTGGCAGGCGCGCGGGGCGTCCGCCTGGTACGACGTGTGGTGGGCTGCCTTGGGGGAGCTACGGGCCCGCTACGCGCGCCTCGTCCACGCGAGCCCGGAGGACATCGCGCTCGCGCCCAGCATCTCCGTGGCGATCTCCGCCGTCGCCGAAGCGCTCGACTACGGCCGGCGCCCCAAGGTCGTCGTCACGTCGCTCGATTTCCCGACCGTCGCGTACCAGTGGCTCGCCAAGCAGGCACGCGGCGTGGAGGTGGTGGTGGTCGAAAGCCCCGACCAGGTATCGGTGCCGGTCGAGGCGATCGTGCGCGCCGTGGACGATCGGACCGCCCTGGTCGCCACGTCGCACGTCTACTTCACGAGCGGCGCGATCCAGGACCTGCAGTCCGTCGCGGTCGCGGCGCATGCGAAGGGCGCGCTCTGCCTGGTCGACGCGTACCAGTCGGTGGGGCAGGTGCCGGTGGACGTGACGACTGCTGGCGTGGACTTCCTGACGGCGGGCGGCCTCAAGTGGCTGCTCGGCGGTCCGGGGATCGTGTTCCTGTACGTGCGCGCCGAGCTCGCGCGACGGCTCGCCCCGGCGATCGCCGGGTGGTTCGGCCACCGCGACCAGTTCGCCTTCAACCCGCGCGTGCTCGAGCGGCACGACGATGCGCGGCGCTTCGAGCTCGGCACGCCGGCACTCGCGGCAGTGTATGCGCAGCTCGGCGGCCTCGACTACCTCGACGAAATCGGCGTGCCGGTCATCCGCGGCGTGACCGCGGGCCTCACCGAAGATCTCATCGCACGGGCGCGCGAGCACGGCTTCCGCCCGAAGGTGGCGCCGCGCGCCGAGGACCGCTCGGCCATCGTCATGCTCCCGGCGGCCGACCCGGCGGCGGCCGTGCGGCATCTGGCCGCCGCCGGCATCATCGCGGATGCCCGCCCGGGTCACGTTCGCCTCTCCCCCTTCTTCTACAACGTGCAGGATGACCATGTCTCAGCGCTTGAGCGGCTCGCCACGCACACCGGTCACTGAGGACGAACAGCTCCTCGCGCAGCGGCGGGCCTTCGTCAAGACGGACTCGTGGCGCGTGCTGCGCATCATGGGGGAGTTCGTCGAAGGGTTCGACACGCTCTCGGACGTCTACAACGCCGTCACGGTGTTCGGATCGGCGCGCACCCCACCGGACGACCCCTATTACCAGAAAGCCGTGGACACCGCGCGCATGCTGGCCAAGGAAGGATTCCCGATCATCACGGGCGGGGGCCCCGGGATCATGGAGGCTGCGAACCGCGGTTGCCAGGAGGGGAACGGCCTCTCCATCGGGTGCAACATCGAGCTGCCGTTCGAGCAGGGGCTCAATTCCTATGTCGAGCGGGCTATCAACTTCCGCTACTTCTTCGTTCGCAAGACCATGTTCGTGAAATACTCGACGGCATTCGTCGTCTTTCCCGGCGGCTACGGCACGATGGACGAGCTGTTCGAGGCGCTCACGCTGATCCAAACCGGGAAGGTGAAGTACTTCCCGGTGATCCTGTTCGGCGAGGCGTACTGGGCCGGCCTCGCGGAGTGGCTGCGCGAGCGGGTGGCAGGGGAGGGCAAGATTGCCGCCACCGATCTCCGGCTCTTCACCGTCACCGACAGCCCGCGGGACGCCGTAGCGATCGTGCGGCAGGCGCGAGAGCGCCGCGCCAAGGACCGCGAGGTCGAGGCCCACCACGACGCGGAGGTGCCATGACGACGCGCAAAGACTTCCTCCGCGGCCAGCGCATCGATCCGAACCCCATCACCGGCCGGGAGACGACCGCCGAGCTGGTGGACAACGCGTTCCTCGCCTACAACGCCGGCCGCCTCGCCGAGGGGTGCCGGCTGTACAGCGGGCGGATGCTCGAGGACGACGTTACGGTCGGGATGAGTCTCACCGGCGCGATGACCCCTGCGGGACTCGGTATGTCGACGATCATCCCGCTCGTCGAGGCGGGATTCATCGACTGGGTCGTCTCGACAGGTGCCAACCTGTATCACGACGCGCACTTCGGCTTGGGCCTCGCCATGCACCGCGGCACGCCGTTCGCGGACGACGTCGCGCTGCGCGAGGAAGGCGTCGTCCGCATCTACGACATCTTTTTCGATTACGAGGTCCTGCTCTCGACCGACGCGTACATCCGCGACGTGTCGGCGCGCCCGGAGTTCCAGCGCCCCATGAGCACGGCGGAGTACCACTACCTCCTGGGCGGTTACATCCTCGAGCGTGAGCAGGCGCTCGGGATCTCGCGGAAATCGGTGCTTGGTGTCGCGCACCAGTGCGGCCTGCCGATCTACACGTCGTCGCCGGGGGATTCGTCGATCGGTATGAACGTCGCCGAGCAGGCGCTCACCGGTTCGCAGCTGCGCTTCGACCCCAGCGCCGACGTGAATGAAACGTCGGCCATCGTGTTCGACGCCAAGACGCACGGAGGCAAGAGCGGCGTGCTCATCATCGGTGGGGGCAGCCCGAAGAACTTCGTGCTCCAGACCGAGCCGCAGATCCAGGAAGTGCTGGGGATCAGCGAAAAGGGGCACGACTACTACCTCCAGCTCACCGACGCGCGCCCCGATACGGGCGGGCTGTCGGGGGCGACGCCCGCGGAGGCGGTGAGCTGGGGGAAGGTGGACCCGGACCAGCTCCCGGGCACGGTGGTCTGCTACCTGGACAACACCGTCGGCTTCCCCATCCTCGCCGCGTACGCGCTGGCCAAGCGGCAGAAGCGGCGGCTCCGGCGGCTGTACGACCGGCGCGCGGACATGATGCGACAGCTCACCGAGGCGTACCAGGAGGCGAAAGCGGACCGCGACGCGCGCGCGGAGGGGACGACTGTCGGGCGCAGACCCTAGGCGCGATCCTCCCCCGGGCGCGTCCAGGGCGTATGCGGGTTACGCCCTGGGGCTCTTGACCTTGATCAATCTCCTCAACTACATCGACCGCAACGTCGTCTTCGCGCTGTTCGAGCCCATCAAGCGAGAGCTCGTCCTGTCCGATCAACAGCTCGGCTGGTTGGGCTCCGCGTACATCATCGTGCTCTCGCTTGCCGCGCTGCCGCTCGGCGTCCTGGGGGACTTGAAGTCACGCCGGGCCGTCATCGCGTGGGGCGTCGGGCTGTGGAGCGCGTTCACCGCACTGGGTGCGACGGTGACGCACTTCTGGCAGCTCGTGTTTTGCCGCTCCATGGTGGGCGTCGGGGAAGCGGGGTACGGCCCGGCGGCGCAAGCCCTGATCGCCGAGCTGTTCCGAGGCAAGGGCCGGGCGTTCGCGATCGGGATCTACTCGGTCGGAATGACGTTCGGCGGGGTGCTCGGCATCTGGCTCGGCGGTGTGCTCGCCCTGCGCTACGGCTGGCGCACCGCCTTCGTGGTGACCGGTGTTCCCGGGTTTTTGCTGGCGCTGCTCGCGTCCCGGCTGCGCGAGCCGCGACGGCGGCCGCCCGCGACGCTCCGCGCCACGGTGGAGCACTGGTACGACCGCGGGCGCCTGCGGCTCCGGCAGGCCCTGCGGCTCGGCGCGCCCGTGATCTCGCTCACGCTCCTGGGGGCGGCACTCTCGGGCGCGCTGGAGCTGTTCCAAGGGCTGCCGCCCGGTCTCGACACGGCGGTGTTCGCCGGCTGCGTGAGCGCGGGCATCGTCTGGACGGTCGTGCGGCTGGTGCCCGCCGCCGTGCGCGGCACAACGGAGGCGACCGAAGTAGCAGCCAGCGCCTTCAGCGACTTCCTGCAGGCGTCGCGGACCGTGCTCCGCACGCCGACGCTGATCTGGATGTTCGCGGGCGGGGCGCTCGTGACCTTCGCCGTGAATGGCCTGATCGCCTGGGCGCCGAGCTTCATGGAGCGCACCCACGGGCTGCCCGTCGCCGCGGTCGGAAAGCAGTTCGGCTTGTCAGGCCTAGCGGGCGGAGCGCTCGGCGCGCTGTTCGGAGGTCGGACGGGGGACTGGCTGCTGGCGCGGTGGAGCGGAGGCCGTGTCGCCGTCTCGGGCGTGGGATTCGTGCTTGGGGGACCGGTTTGCGCCGCGTTGCTGTTGATCGACGAGATGCGGCTGTTCGTGCCGCTCCTGTTCGGCACGTTCTTCCTGTATTCGTGGTACAACGGGCCGCTCTCCGCCGTGATCCTCGACGTCGTCCCGTCGGCGGTGCGGGCCTCGGTACTGGGCGGTTTCGTGTTGTTTTCGCACCTGGCCGGGGACGCCATCGCGCCGCCGCTCATCGGCTACCTGTCCGATCGGTTCGGCCTGCGGCCGGCCATGCTGCTGCTCCCCACGGCGGGCACGGTGGGCGGGTTGGTGATTCTGATCTCGCTCGGCACGGTGGGGAGAGACATGGCGCGGGTGCGCCAATGAATGCGGAGTGCGGAATGCGGAACGCGGAACATCAGGGTGAGCGTCCTCCCGCAAGCGACCTTTCCCTTCAGTTCCGCATTCCGCGTTCCGCGTTCCGCGTTCCGGGTTGGCGAGGGGCGGCGCGGTGAAGATCGCCATCGTGTTCGACACCCTGCACCCCGACTGGGAAGACGCGGACTACAAGAAGGAAGTGGAGGCGAAGGTCGAGGAGGCGGAGTACGACGTGGCGCGCGCGCTGCTGGCGAAGGGGCACGACGTCCTCATGGTCGGGGTCGCCGAGCAGCTGGCGCCGGTGCTCGAAAGGCTGGGCGCGTTCCAGCCGAAGCTGGTGTTCAACGGCTGCGAGTCGTTCCGCGGCCACGCGCATCACGAGTATGCGCTCGCCACGGTGCTGGAGATGCACGGCTACCGCTATACCGGCTCGTCGCCGACCGGCCTGCTGGTCGCGCGTAACAAGTCGCTGGCCAAGAAGATCCTCGTGCATCACGGGATCCGGGTGCCCGCGTTCGCGGAGTTCCGCCCAGGGGAGAAGCCGGTTCGCCCCTCGGAGCTGCGGTTCCCGCTCATCGTGAAACCGCTCCTTGAGGACGCGTCCGTCGGGATCTCGCAGGCCTCGGTGGTGGGGGACGACGAGGACCTCGGCGCGCGCGTGAAGTTCATCCACGAGAAGTTCCACCAGGCGGCAATCGTCGAAGAGCTGATCGAAGGCCGGGAGCTGTACGTCGGCCTGATCGGGAACGGCACGCTCCAGGCGCTGCCCATCGTCGAGCTGACGTTCGGTGAATCGGATGGGGAACACCGCATCGCGACGTACAAGGCCAAGTGGGACGAAGAATACCGCAAGCGGAAGAAAATCAAGAATGTGTTCGCGAAAGGGCTGCCGGACGAGGTCACCGCCAAGATCGCCGACACCTGCGCGACGGCGTTTCACGCCCTCTGGCTTCAGGACTACGGCCGGGTTGACCTACGGTTGACGCACGACGACGAAGTGTACGTCCTGGAAGTGAACCCCAACCCGTTCCTCGCTCAGGAGAACGAGATGGCGGACGCGGCGGAGAAGGCGGGGATGGGCTATACCGACTTCATTCAGCGGATCGTGGACGAGGCGCAGGCGCGTGGCTCCGCGTAAGCGCGAGGTGCCGACCCCCGAGCTGCGCTGCCCCAGATGCGCGGCGGAGCTGGAGCGCTTCTGGGCGCACTGCTCGAACTGCGGTCGCCAGCTCGAGTGGCGCGACACCACCAAGCAGACCGGTGCGGAGTGCTATTACTGCGGCTGGGTGGTGTCGGACAGCTTCTCGTTCTGCCCCTGGTGCGGGCGCGAGATCGCCGACCGGGATTCGAGCCCCGAGCCGCTCAAGGCGCCGAAGGGGTTCACGTATCACCGGCGTTGCCAGTGGGGCTGCGGCGGCGGCGTCATGTACCCGATGCGCCACTGCCCGTGGTGCGGGCGCCCGCAGAAATGGCGCTACCAGGAGTTCCAAAACATCTGCCCCCGTTGCAACAAGGGGGTGAACGACTGGATGGAGGTCTGCCCGTGGTGCGGCGAGGACGCCACCGGGCGCGATCTGATCCGACAAGCGCTGCGCCGGGTCCGCCAGCTCCTGGTGGTGGGACGCCTCAAGCAGTGGAACTACCGCGTGCTGCTCCGGCCGGGCGTCTCGGGCGTGACGCACCGCACGCCCAAGATCATCGAGATCGAGCGCCGCTACGTGACCGGAAAGCGGTGGCGTGACGAGATCTCGTGGAACCTGCTGACCGGCCTGATCCTCCACGAGCTGGGCCACTCCTTCCTGTATCACAATTGGTCCTTCACCCGGACGGGGCGATTCCGCCGCGCGTTCGGCGAGGTACGGATGGCGTATCGCGTCGCCGACTCGAAGTGGGTGGACTTCGAGCGCCGTGGGGTGACGACCACGCTCCCGAACTACGTCACCGCCTACGCCGCCACGCATCCGCAGGAGGATTTCGCGGAGACGTTCCGGTTCTACGTGTCCCGCCGGGGCCGGCTACGGGAGCTGTTCGCCGAGTTCGGGCGCAAACGGAAGGGCGTGCCGGTGTTCGAGAAGTTCCTGGTGCTGCACGACTACATCCGGAGCCTGCGGGGGTGGCGGTGATCCCGCGCAAGCATGCTGCGCCCCTCCGTTGCCGCTCGTCCGTCACCCCGCGAAGCAATAGGCGCAGCCCTTCTCCTGAGCGCGGTTCACGGCGATCACGCCCGAGGGCACGACGGTCACGCCCGGAAGAAGATTCGCAACCCACTCCTTCTTGATCGTCTCCGCCTGCATCCCCATCTGCTTTGCGAAGACGCCGCTGTAGATCGTGAGGGCGATGTTGCAGATGCCGAACAGCACACCCTTCGCGGCGAGCTCGTCCACGCCCATGCCGGGGATCGGCAGCTCACCTGCCTTTGCTTGCGTGAAGCCATTGCGCAGGGCGGCCTCCTTCGTGACGCCGTCGTTGATTTTGAACCCTTCTCCGAACTTGTATTTGGCCCACATCGGGCTCTGCATGCCGAACGGAATTCCGTTGTGGCGTAGCACAATCACGACCGTGTTGTCGGCGTCCGTCGTCCCGTAGTTCTCGTTCGTCGTGTTCAGAAACACGCGCGCCCACGCGAACCCGAAGCCGCCATTGGGCTCGGGCATGTCGAATACCATCTTGTGCTTCCCCGTCATCTTGTTGAGCCACGCCTCGAACTCGGGGTTGGCGGAGGCGTCGGGCGACCGCGGCTGGGCGGTGGCTGCCAGCGGGGCGACGAAGCCGCCCAGGCCCAAAGCGGTAGCGCTCGCCGCGAGGCGTCCCAGGAATCCGCGGCGGTGGGTGGTGAAGCTCGTGAGCTGCGACATAGTGGTCCTCCTATCGAATGATGGAATGGTGGTGATGGGGCGTCGGGTATGCGGCGTCGGGCGGGGCGTCGCCGTTCGGCCAATCGTGGATCTTGTCGGGAAAATCGGCGCGGGGGTGGACGTTGACGTACGCCGCCACATCGAGCGCCTGTTGGTCGCTCAGGCTGCCGGGCTGGTCGAACGGCATGTTGTCGCGGATGAACGTCGCGGCGGTGCGGACGCGCGTCATCCCCGCGCCGATGTTGTACGACTGCGGCCCCCATACCGGCGGCGCCACCGCGGTTCCCTGACCGTCCGGCCCGTGGCATTTGGCGCACACGTCGCCGTACACCCGCGCGCCAGCGCCGGTGTCTGGGGTGAGCGCGGCCCACCTGGCGAGGCGGTTCGAGGGTGGCGGCGGAGCGACAGGTACGTCGCGCGAGAGGAACCAGAGGTAGGTGACGATGTCTCGCATGTCGGCACCGTCGCTCGGGAGCGCCGTGCCGTTCATGCTGCGGCGGAAACAGTCGTTGATGCGGTATTCGATCGTTTCGACCATCGCGCTGCGCGGCCGGTACTGCGGGTAGCGCGCGTACACGCCCACCCACGAGCCGGTCTGGCGGCGCCCGTCGTCCAGGTGGCAGCTGACACAGCGGAGCTGATTGCCCACGTGGGCGGGCAGGCTGTCGCGCGTGGCGGCGAGCAGGGCCCGGCCGCGCCGGATCGCAGCGCCCAGCGGCCCGTCGGGGAGTAGGGAATCGGCGGGCCCATGCAGCGTGAGGGGCGGGTTGGCGGGCGTCGCCGCCGGGCGGGCGCATCCGAGCGCAAGCGTAGCCGCGGCCAGCAATCCCAGGGTGCGAGGGGCGCGCATCGGGAGAGAGATAGTATCAGGGTTCCACGACTCGCGCCACGTGCGTGATGAACGCGCGCGATTTCTCGACCAGCTGCAGGTACGCGGCGACCTCGTCTGCACGGCGCGCCCCGTCCCAGCCGAGCGCGTCGGCCAGCCGGTCCGCGACCGCGCTCGACGCCGGGACGGCCTGGTCGCGGGTCGCGTAGAACAGGTGCAGCCGCCGCACCAGAACGTCCGCGAGCCGGACCGCCATCTCACGCTCCACGGCGTGTACCACCTCCGCCCACAGCTCCGGCCGCCCCACCACGATGCGCCCGCCGAGCGCGCGATCGCGCTCCACCAGGTTGAGCACGGCCGCCGACTCGCTGCCGTAGGCGGCGACCAGGTGGCGGGCGGTCGTCTCTGACGCCCCCCGCTCCATGGCCGCCTTCGCGAGCCCCTCCAGGTCGGTCGTCTCGCCTCCCGGGAGCGGCAGCCGATCGGTGGGCGCGCGGGCGGCGCGCGGGCGGCCGTCCAGCGCGTGCAGCCGGAACGCGACTCGATCCACGACGTCGCGTGCCATCACCCGATAGGTCGTGAGCTTGCCGCCGGCGATGGTGAGCAATCCGCTCGCGCTTTCGACGACGCGGTGCTCGCGCGACGCGTCCGAGGGGGCGACGTCCCGCCCCGGACGTAGGAGCGGGCGTAACCCGGCCCAGCTGGCGACCACGTCTCGCGGCGACAGCCGCGCGTGTGGGAAGGCCGCGTTCGCGGAGCGCAGCAGATACACCACGTCGTGCGCCGTCGCGTGCACGTCGTCGGGTGACACGTCTTCGTCGGTGTCGGTCGTCCCGATGTAGCTCAGGTCGCCCCAGGGTAGCACGAACATTACGCGGCCGTCGATCGGCGACGTGAGGGTGACGGCGCGGGTGTGCCCGATGCGGTTGCGGGGAACGACCACATGCGCGCCCTTCGTGAGGCGCAACAGCCGCTCCCCCGCGGCGTCATCCAGGCGCCGGACCTCATCCGCCCACGGCCCGGTCGCGTTCACGACCACGAGTGCGCGCACCCCGTAGCGACGGTTTGTCAGCACGTCCCGCACCATCGCGCCGCCCACCCGCGCGTCGGGCTTGAGCAGCGTCGTCACGGCGGCGTAGTTGGCGACCAGGGCGCCCGCCTGCGCGGCGCTGCGCATCGTGGCGATCGTGAGACGCGCGTCGTCCGTCTGGGCGTCGTAGTAGAGCGCTGCGCCCTTCAAGTCCTTGTCCCGCAGGGCCGGCTCGAGCCGCAAGGCAGCGGAGCGGCGCAGCCAGCGGTGCATCCCCACGTTGTGGAACGCCGCGAGCAGGTCGTACAGCCACATCCCGGCGCGGAGCTTCCACGCGGGGAGGCGCTCCCCGCGATAGGCGGGGAACAGGAAAGGAAGGGGGTGGACGAGGTGCGGCGCGATCCCCAACAGGACCCGGCGCTCGCGACTCGCCTCGATCACGAGCCGGAACTCGCGCTGCTCCAGGTAGCGGATGCCGCCATGGATCAGGCGCGACGAGCGTGACGACGTGCCGCCCGCGAGGTCTCCCTTGTCCACGACCGCGGTGCGGAAGCCGCGGAGTGCCGCGTCGCGGGCGATGCCCGCGCCCGTGATCCCGCCTCCGATGACGAGCACGTCGACGGGATCGGCCGCCATCGATTCGAGTGCCGCGGCGCGTGTCCGATGAGAAAAAGGCGTCTCGATCGTCGACCGTTCTCCGCCTTGGCCGGGCGGTCGGCCCGGGGTAGGTTTCGTGCGAACATGTCGCCGGGCTGAAGCCCGGGCTCGACGGAGGAGAATGTAATGCCGGTTGGAAACGGACGGCGCGTCGCGGTGGTCGCCGGCTGCCGCACGCCGTTCTGTCGGTCGGGGACGGCGCTGAAAGGCGCCCGGGCCGTGGACCTGGCCCGGTTTGTGGCGCGCGAGCTGCTCGAGCGGACGAACCTGAACGGCGCCGACGTGAATGCCGTCATTTTCGGGCAGGTGGTCCCGTCGGCCCTGGTGCCCAACGTCGCCCGCGAAGTGAGCCTCCTGCCGCAGTTCCCCAAGGAGATCCCGGCCTACTCCCTGAACCGCGCCTGCGCGTCCTCCGGGCAGGCCGTCGCCAACGGCCACGACGAGATTCTGCTCGGCAGCGCCGATGTCGTGCTCGCGGGGGGCGTCGAGTCGCTCTCCGACATCCCGATCCTCGCCTCCCGCCGTCTCGCCGACATCCTGGTCGACGCGAGCAAGGCCAAGTCCCTGGGGGCACGGCTGCGGACGCTCAGCCGGATTCGACCCCGTGACCTGATTCCCGTTTCTCCCGCCATCGCCGAGCCGTCGACCGGTGAGTCGATGGGCCAGTCCGCTGAGAAAATGGCCAAGGAGAACCGCATTTCGCGCGACGCGCAGGACCGGTGGGCGCTCCGCAGCCATGAGCTCGCCGCCCGGGGAACGGACGACGGTCGTATCCTGGCCGAGATCGCCCCCTGGTTTCCTGGGGGCGCCGGCGAGGCGGTGCTCACCGCGGATAACGGCATCCGCCGGGATACGTCGCTCGAGCAGATGGCCAACCTCAAGCCCGTGTTCGACCGCCGCTACGGCAGCGTCACTGCGGCGAACGCGTCCCCGTTGACCGATGGGGCCGCTGCGGTGTTGCTCATGAGCGATGCCGCGGCGCGGGCGCTCGGCTACACGCCGCTCGCCTTCATCCGCTCCTACGCCGTCGCCGCGGTCGACCCGGGGTGGCAGCTGCTGCAGGCACCGATCTTCGCTGTCCCCAAGGCGCTCGAGCGTGCGGGCATCGAGTGGAAGGAGCTCGGCGTGATCGAGGTCCACGAGGCGTTCGCGGCGCAGGTGCTGTCGAACATGCAGGGCTGGGCGGCGAAGGGCTGGGAGATCGACGAGGATATCATCAACGTGATGGGCGGCTCGATCGCGATCGGCCATCCATTTGGGGCGACGGGCGCCCGGCTCGTCACCACGCTCGCCAATGAGATGGTCCGCCGCAACGTCCAGTTCGGCCTGCTGTCGATCTGCGCGCAGGGCGGGATGGGATTCGCCATGGTGCTGGAGCGGCGTTGATGGCTCCACCCGCTGGCGCCGCGCTCACCTGGGAGCTCGCCCGCGACGGCGGCGTCGCCATCGTCACCTTCGATCTCAAGGGCGAGCCGGTCAACAAGATCTCGCGCGCCGTCAAGCAGGAGGTGCTCGCGACCTTTGAGGCCCTCGAGCAGGATGCGTCGGTCAAGGCGGTGGCGTTTTTCTCCGGCAAGCCCGACAGC
>DATHGL010000160.1:0-19507 GCA_035317625.1 Gemmatimonadales bacterium
CTACGTCTTTCTGGGAGGGGTGGTGGTGGCGGCTTGCGACACCGGCATCAAGCCCACGGCGACCGTCGCCGCGGTCGATTCCGCCGACCAGGTGCTTCTGAACATGTCGCACTACGTCACCGATGCCGGCATCCAGCGCGCGCACGTGCTCGCCGATACGGCATATTTCTACTCCCCGACGCAGACCGCCGAACTGCGCAATGTGCACATCACGTTCTTCGACCAGCGCGGGGCCCAGACGTCGACCCTGACGTCGCGGGAGGGCACGTATCAGTGGCGCAGCGGCGACATGGAGGCGCGGCGCCACGTGGTGGTCGTGCGGACCGACGGCGCGACCCTGAAGACCGAGGTGTTACGCTACAGCCAGGCACGGAACCAGGTCAGCTCCAATCAGCCGTTCGTATTCGACGAGCCGACGCGGCACATCGAGGGCCAGGGCTTCACCTCCGATCCGGACTTCAAGGTCGTGACCGCGATCCGGCCGACGGGGACGGGCGGCAAGTTCACGCTGCCGAACCAATGATGGCCATGGCGCTCCTCGCGACGTTTGCCCAGCAGCCGGCCGCCGGCACCGACACGACGCGGGGGCGGCCGTGCGTGATTCAAATCGACTCGATCGGGCACAACTACCAGGAAGTGACGGTCCGATCGGGGGAGAAGAACTACTTCGCAGGCGGCGGGGTCCTGGCCCATTGTCAGGGAACGGGCAGCGTGCTATCCGCTGACAGCGTTGCCCTGTTCGCCGGTGTGGGCCGCTTCGACATGATCGGCCAGCGCAATCCGGTGCACATCCGCGATACCGCTGTCACGCTGGACGCGGCGACGGCCGCCTACTACATGCATCAGGAGCGGCTGGACGCGCACAAGAACGTCGTCGCGGTGAACCGCAACACCGGGTCGGTGCTGCGTGGCCCCAACTTGAACTACTACCGCGCCGTGAAAGGCATCCGTGACACGCTCGAGATGTACGCGTCGAGTCGCCCGACGATCGAGTACCGCGCCACCGCCGACTCGGGGGAGCCGTACATCATCGTGGCCGACCGCGTGCGCTTCAAGGGCAACGACCGCATGTGGGGCGGGGGACGGGTGACGATCGACCGGAGCGACTTCGCGGCGCACGGTGACTCGATGCAGCTCGACCAGGCCAGGGGATTCGCGGTATTGGTGGGGACGCCCCGCGTGACGGGGAAGGAGGCCCGACCGTATACCCTCACGGGGACGCGCATCGAGCTGGGACTCCAGGGCCGTGAAGTGCGTCTGGTGAAGGCGCTCGGGAACGGAGTCGCGACGGGCGCCGACTGGCGCCTCACGTCGGACACCATTCACCTGCTGCTCGACCGCAAGAAGCTGCAGCAGGCGTTCGCATGGGGTCCGAAGGACTCGGTCCGAGCGCACGCGGTGTCGACGCTCAACACGATCCAGGCCGACTCCCTGGCCTTGGACCTGCCCGACGAAGTGCTCACCGAGGCTCGCGCCTTCGGGCACGCGTACTCGACCTCCACGAAGGCGCCCGTGAAAAAGGACTCCACCGCGACCGCCCAGGTGAACTGGATCGCCGGCGATTCCCTCACGGCGCGCTGGACGCAGGTGCCCGACTCGGCCGGAACGCCCCGGAGCACGCTGCACCAGCTCGTCGCGCGGGGCGCTGCGCGCGCCTTCACCTACTTGGAGGGCGAGCGCGATTCGACGACGGGCCCATCGCTCAATTACTCTCGCGGCAAGGTCATCGATTGTGTCCTGAAGGGCGATAAGGTGGACCGGTGCACCGTCACGGGACGGGCCGACGGCGTCCAGCTCGAGCCGCGGCCGCCGGCGCCGCCGGACACGACAAAGGCCGGTACGACAAGGAAGAAGCCCGCCCCATGACGGCCCCCGTCTCGTCCCCGCACCTCGCCGATCTGATGGCGGCACGGGATTCGTCGCTCCCGCTCGCCGCCGCCGCGCTGGCCCGCGTGGCGGACGAGGCGGGCCGCGCCGCGTTCAGCGAGCTGGCCATCGCCTACCGCGAGGAGTTCCTCACGCTCCGCGCCCGCTCTCGCGACGCGGGGCTGCCGGAGCTGGAAGGCCTGTCGGTGGAGGAGTTTCGGACCAGCCTGCGCACGTCGGTGCTGCCCCGCCTTGCCCTGATGAAAGTGGTGACGTACGCGGCGGCCGCTCTGGGGGACACGGCGCCCGTCGCGTTCACGGTCGAGGCCTGGGGAGAGGTCGCCGCCGACCGCGCCGCCACCGCCGATCGACTGCTCGACGCCGCGGAGCGCGCGGTGGCCCGTGCCGAGTTCCCGAGCGGCGAGCACCCGGTGGTCACCGGCGGCAGCCGCCTGGAAGGGCACGGGCTCCTGAAGATCTATAAAGGCCGTGTCGTGGTGAACGATGTGAGCGTGCAGGTCGAGCAGGGCGAGATCGTCGGCTTGCTCGGGCCCAACGGGGCGGGGAAGACCACCACGTTCTACATGATCACCGGCTTGGTGCGTCCCGACGGCGGCCAGATCACGCTCGACGGCCGCGACATCACCGGGGAGGCGATGTACCGCCGCGCCCGAATGGGGATCGGCTACCTGGCGCAGGAGCCCTCCGTGTTCCGCAAGCTCACGGTGGAGGATAACGTCCGGGCGATCCTCGAGACGCTGCCGCTCGGCGACGCCGAGCGCGCGGAGCGGCTGGAGCGGTTGCTCGACGAGTTGGCGATCAAGCACCTGCGCCGGCAGAAGGGGTTCCAGCTCTCGGGGGGCGAGCGGCGCCGCCTCGAGATCACCCGGGCGCTCGTGACCGAGCCCAAGTTCATGCTGCTCGACGAGCCGTTCGCGGGCGTGGACCCGATCGCCGTGCACGACATCCAGACCATCGTCGCCGGCCTGCGCCACCGCGGGATCGGCGTGCTGATCACGGACCACAACGTCGAGCAGACCCTCGACATCGTGGACCGAGCCTACATCATGTTCGAAGGCAAGGTGCAGGTCGCCGGCACCGTGCGCGAGCTCGTGTTTGACGACCGCGTCGCGAACCTCTACCTCGGGCCCACCCTCACCGCGCGCCTGCGCGCGCGCCTCACCCAAGCGGCATGAAGACCGGCCTGCAGCAGCACGCGGCGCTGTCGCAGCAGCTGCGGATCAATCCGCGGCTGTACCAGGCGATGGACCTGCTGTACATGCCCCTGCTCGACCTGCAGCAGCACTTGAAGCAGGAGCTGCTCGGCAATCCGTTCCTCGAGCTGCTCGAGCCGGAAGACGAGACGGAAGTGCAGTTGGACGAGGGCAAGGAGGAGAAGAAAGAGGCGGAGGGTAACGACGAGCCCAACTGGGAGGACATCCTGCTCGACGACGGCACCGATTCGAGCGCACCGCCACGCGACATGAGCGAGGCCCGGGAATTCGTCGAGCCCGTGCCGGTCGAGGCGAAGGACCTGTCCGACCATTTGCGGGACCAGATGCGGCTACTGGACCTCACCCCCCGCCAGCAGCTCCTGGCGGAAGAGTTCATCGGGAACATCGCCGAGGACGGCTACCTCGGCGCCAGCCTGGAGGAGATCGTCCGGGGGGCAAACCAGCTGCTCGAGGAGCATGCGGTCGAGTCGGACCACGACACCAAACCGCAGCTGTTCACGCCCGCCGAGGCCGAGGAGATGCTCCGCATCATCCAGAAACTCGACCCACCCGGCGTGGGGGCCCGCGACCTGCGCGAGTGCCTGCTGCTGCAGCTCGAGGCACGGGCCGAGACCGAGACGCTCGCGTACCGGCTGGTGCGAGAGGCCTTCGACGACCTCAAGGCGCACCGCTGGAGCGATCTCGGCAAACGATTCGGCCTCGACGCGGCCGAAGTGCAGAAGGTGGCCGACGACCTCGCCAAGCTCGACCCCAAGCCCGGGCTGCAGCACTCGTCGGGCAACGACGCCTACATCATTCCCGACTTGGTCGTCGAGAAGATCGACGGGCAGTACAAGGTGTTCCTGAACGACTCCGGGCTGCCGCGGCTGCGGATCTCCAAGACCTACCAGGACATCGCGCGCGACAAGAAGAAGTTCCACGGCGAGAACAAGGAGTTCATCAACCAGCGCATGAACAGCGCGCACTGGATGATCCAGGCGATCGAGCAGCGCCGGCAGACCATGCTCAAGGTGATGAACTTCATCGTCGACCGGCAGCGCGAATTCTTCGAGAAGGGCGTCGAATTCCTGAAGCCGCTGACGCTGCGGGAGGTCGCGGATGTCATCAACATGCACGAGAGCACGGTCAGCCGGGTGACGAACGAGAAGTACGTGCAGACGCCGCGCGGCCTCCTGCCGCTCAAGTTCTTCTTCTCGAGCGGCCTCTCGACCACCACGGGGGAGGACGCCAGCGCTCGCGCCATCCGCGCGCAGATCCAGAAGATGGTGGCCGACGAGGACCCGAAGAATCCGCTCACCGACCAGCAGATCGTCGAGATGTTCGCCCAGAAGGGCGTCAAGATCGCGCGGCGCACCGTCGCGAAATATCGTGACCAGCTGAGTATCCTCCCGGCGCGCATGCGGAAGCGTTTGTGACCCTCGCCGCCGCCGGCGCCACGCCTGAGGTGAGCATTCTGGTGCCGGCGAAGGATGAAGCGGAGAACCTCGGCGAGTTCGTGCGCCAGGCGCGGGAAGCCCTCTTGCCGTTGCCCTATGTCTGCGAGGTCGTGGTCATCGACGACGGCAGCCGGGACGGCACCGCTGACGCCCTCCGCGAGCTCGCGGGGACGCACCCGTTCGTCCGCGTGGTCACGCATCGCAGCCAGCGGGGTATCGCCGATGCGCTCCGGTCGGGCAGCGACGCCGCCCGCGGCCGGATCCTCGTGTTCTATCCGGCGGATCTCCAGTACAGTCCCGCCGACATTCCCGCGCTGGTCGAGCCGATCCGCGCGGGGGAGGCGGACATCGTCACGGGAACGAAGCAGGGGCACTACGACAAACGCTTCGTCTCCTGGGTCTACAATGGCCTGTGCCGCTGGCTGTTCGGCGTGCGGGTCACCGATCTCAACTCGGTGAAGGCCTACCGCCGCGAGGTCGTGAATGGGATTCCGACGCGGCCCGACTGGCATCGCTTCATGGTCGTGATCGCGGCCTCGGAGGGCTTCCGGGTCGCCCAGCGCGCGGTGCCGGTGCACCCGCGGCGGGCGGGGAAGTCGAAATTCGGGATCGGGCGCATCCCCGTCGGCGTGCTGGACCTGCTGTCGGTATGGTTCCAGCTGCGGTTCGGCCGCAAGCCGATGTTGTTCTTCGGCGTCACCGGAGCCGTCCTGTGCCTCAGCGGATTCCTGGTCGGCGTCTACGCCCTGATCGAGCGCTACGTGCTGCAGCAGGGGAACCGCGCGTTCCTCTACCTGGTGCTGCTGCTCGTCCTCGCGTGGCTGATCCTGTTCGGCTTCGGGTTCGTGGGCGAGATGCTCGCCGGCATGCGGGAAGAGGTGCGAGCCCTGGAGCGGGACGTGGGCCAGCTGCGCCAGGGCCGCCCGAATGAGCCGTAGTCGCTACGTATTGGCACTGGAGCTCCAAACAATGGCCCGCTGCTCACTCGTCATCGCGCTGCGTCAGCACCCTCGCCGACGGAGCGGTCTACGTGCTGGATCGCGTGACGCGAGCACCGATCACCACGATTTGGACGGGCGGCAGCGCTCGATACATCGGATTCGACCGGCTTGGCGCGACAGCGGTGATCCCGAACGAAGGAGGGTGGGTCACGTTCGTCCACTAGTGTGAGGCAGCCGCTCCCTCAGGCATCCCGCGCCAGCCGCACGCCGTAACGGCCGACGTACAGGGCCAGCTCCTCCGTGAGCGGGGAGCCGTCCCGACTCCGGGTCCGGCCGCCGAGATCGAGCCAGTGCACGCCCCGGCGGCGAAACTCCACGAGTTCATCCACCCCCAGGGCGGTTTCGGACAGTACCGTGTCCCCACGATCGGGCGTGACGGCGGCGGGCATGGCCTCCCGCAGCCACACGAGGCGCCAGGTCTTCCGCCGGATGCGGTACAGGCGCACCGGCGGCTGCTCCTCGACGGTCACGCCGCTATGCTGCACGTAGCGATCGAACTCGGCGATGATGGTCGCCACCAGGGCGGACCGCTCGCTCGCGCCCAGACGCCGGGGGAAATCCGGTGCGGACCGTATCACTTTGGCCGGAGAGCCGACCGCCAGGCTGTTGGGTGGGATGGCTCCTGACACGAGCGAGTTCGCGCCGATCACCGTGCCGTCCCCGATCGTACTTCCGGGCATGACGAACACCCGCCAGGGCAGCCACACACTCTTCCCGAGCGTCACGGGCTGGTACGTCACGGGGTATCCATCCAATGCGTTGAGCCACACTCCATGCGTGAAAATCAGACAATGCCCGCCGATCCCGGTGTCGTCGCCGATGACGACGGGCTTGGTGGGGTTGATGAACGCGAGCTGCAGGATGATGGTGCGGCTCCCCAGCACGAAACGCGACTCGGGCAGCTGAGGTCCGCCGACGTACACCTGCTCGCGGATCTTCGCGTCCTCGCCCATCTCGATCGTCTCGCACGACAGGTAGCTCAGCGTGCCGACGCTCGAGTGCCGGCCGATCGTGATGCGGCGACCCTGGACGACGGCGAGGAAGCCGATCTCCACGAAGTCGCCGATCTCCACCGCCTTCCCGACCACGATGCCACCGAAGCTGAAACGGACGCCCCGGCCGATCCGATAGCCGAGCAGCAGTCGATACGCGAGGATCTTCAAGGGGCTCGGCAGCCAGCCGAACAGGACCAGGTGGCGCCACGGGATACGGTCTTTCGGGATCAGCGGCTCGGTCATAGCGGTCTAAGATAAAGACTCCCATCGGATACCGCATTCCCGCGGCTGTATATTGGACGCACTCGTGATCCGACTGTCCCTGCTCGAGGGCCTGACCGGCGTCGAACGCTTTGGTCTCGACCTCCTCATCGACCTCGCGCGTGTGCCGCCGGTTGAGGATGCATCCGCCGACGTCGTGCGGGTGCTCGTCGCGGAGCGCGATCCGGGCGATCCTGACGTGCGCACCTGCATCGCACGGGATTGGTACCTGGAGCGCGGCGACGGGACTGTCCGCGTGCCGCGGGTCGTGTTGCGCCGCATCGCGGACGTGGCCACGGCGGCGGCCGAGCAGCGCTCCGGCGCGCGCGATCGCTACGGCCGGGTGCCGTCCAGCGAGAACCTGTTGGTGCAGAACACCCTCGAAGCCGACCCCGTCATCTCGCGGGCCGCGGTGCGGCTGCGCGCCGCCGTGATCGCGAGCGCGGGACGCCGCCCCGTCGCGTTGGTCGCCCCGTGGCCGGACGGCAAGCGGTGGGCCGCCGTCGTCACGCACGACCTCGACGTCGTGGCGCTCTGGCCGGTGTTCACGCTGCTCCGCATCGCCGAGCTGAGCCGCAAGCGGGAGCTACGCCGCGTCGGGCGCACACTGCGCGCGGCCCTCCTGGCCATCGGACGCGACCCCGTCGGACGGGCCGTCCGCAGTCTGCTGGACGACGAGCGCAGCCGCGGCGTCGTCTCGACGTGGTTCGTGCTGTGCGGCACGCCGACCTTCGCCACCATGCGGGCGGGGGATCTCACCTACCACCCCGAGGCGCCCGCGACGGCGGCGCTCCTGCGGGAGCTCGCCGCCCGAGGTTGCGAAATCAATCTCCACGGAAGTTTTGGGACGACCGATCGGCCTGAGCTGTTCGCGGAACAGCGCGGCCGTCTCGAGCGTCTGATCGGACGTCCAGTCCTCGGGGTGCGCCAGCACTTTCTCCGGATGGATCCGGGAGTCACCTCCCAGGGCATGGTGGCCGCCGGATTCCGTTACGACGCCACGTACGGATTTCCGGACCGGAACGGCTTCCGGCTCGGGGTTGCCGATGTGATCCCCGGCTGGGACGCCGTCGCGCAACGGCCGATCGGCCTGGACGAGGTGCCCCTCTGCTGGATGGATCGCGCGCTGAGCAAATACGCAGGAATCGAGGATCCGGAGACCTGGATCGCGGAGGCGGCGGCGCTGGCCGAAGCCTGCCAGCAGGTGGAAGGTCTCTGGGTCGGTGTGTGGCACCCCAATCTGACGCCCGCGCTCGGCTTCCCCGACGCCCCACGTGCGTTTCGCGCCCTGCTCGATCGCCTCGTTGCGGCGCGGCCGTTCGTCGCTCCGCTGAGCGCCGTCGTCG
This sequence comes from Gemmatimonadales bacterium, assembly GCA_035317625.1. GTDB lineage: Bacteria > Gemmatimonadota > Gemmatimonadetes > Gemmatimonadales > GWC2-71-9 > AG41. The sequence continues at coordinate 8,141 of DATHGL010000160.1, forward strand.
AATGGCGCGCCGCACGCCGCAGCATCCGGGTGCACCGCCTGGCTCCCGATGGGCGCATCGAGGCCCGCGCGCCGGGGCATCTCTCGGGGCAGCCTGCGCTGGAAGATCCAACCGGGCGCTAGCCGGGTCGCGGGTCGCGCACACCTCGTGCGGCAGCGAGCGCCGCGGCATAGCACGCCTGCCACGCGTCGATGATCGCCGGCCAGCTGAATTGCTCGCGCGCGTGACGGCGGCCAGCCTCACCGAGCCGCTCCGCCAGACCGGGCTCGGTGGCCACCCGAGCGAGCGCCAGGGCGAGGGCCGCCGAGTCCCGAGGCGGCACGAGCAGCCCGGTCTCCCCGTCCACGACGATGTCCGTGATGCCGCCCACGTTACTGCCTATCACCGGCACGCGATAATTCATACCCTCCAGGAGGACCACGCCGAGCCCCTCGGTGTCGCCCCGGGCGTCCACGACGGACGGCAGAACGAGGACGTTGGCGCGGGCCAGGGCCTGGTGGAGCTCCGGCTCCGGGACCCGCCCAGGCATTTCGACCCGCTGCTCCAGGCCCAGCGTCCGCACCTGCGCCTCGAGTCGCGGCCGCTCGGGTCCTTCGCCGAGAATCAGCAGCGTGGCGGGGACCTGCGGCGGCAGCTGGTGCAGGGCATCGATCAGGTACCGCACGCCCTTGCGCTCGATCAGGTTTCCGACGAACAGGATGACGAAGCTGCCGCCGGCCTGCCGGGGAGGGGAGGGAAGGGGGTTGGAGAAGGCCTCGGCGAAGCCGAGGCCATAGGGGATCACGCGAACGGTCGCCGGAACCAGGTCGGCGATCTCTCGAGCCGTGTAGGAGGAAATAGCCACCACTTGGTCGGACGTCCGGATGGCCCAGCTGAGAAACCGCCTGAGCCATGGGAGGCGGCTCTTCACCCAGCGCAGCTCGATCCCGTACCACAAGGTGATCATCGCGGCGCCACACGCCCGCCGTGCCGCCCACCCGAAGAGCGCGTGCGGCACCGGCCAATGAACGTGGACGATGTCGTAGCGCCGGCGGCGGCACAGCCGCCACATCGCCTGGAGGCCCCCCAGCACGTAGAACAGCGGCATGACCTTGTAGCGCGGTGAGCGCCGCACGCGGTCCACCGTCCCTTGATCGTGCGTCAGGTCTTCCCACTGAGCCAGGAAGTAGCGGAACCGATGGATCGGAATCCCGTCGAGCTCGGTATTCCCGCCGCCCCGGTAGGCCGGAGCGAACACTTCCACCTCGTGCCCCGCTGCTCGGAGCCGTTTGAGCAGCTCGACCAGCCAGGGTGCGATGATGTCGGTTGGGGAGCGGGGAAACGCGGTGACGACGTGCAGGATGCGCATGAGGGCCCGTACTATAGCCCTCCGTCGTGCAAGGGCAAACCCCCGCCCGCGCGGCCTTTCCGCTCGTTTTGGGCGGTCGTATCTTTCGGACCGGGCGGATCGGAGGCGCGCGGTTTCCCCGCGAGCGTGCTCCTCGCCCACATCGTTCACCAGGAGTACCACCACCCGATGACGCGGATTGCACCGTCCTCACCGGAGCTGGCGCGGTTCTACAGCGCCCGCTGTCACTGGCGCAACGCCGGTGAGGAGCGCATGCGGTACCGTAAGGCGACCAAGCTGGCCCAGGTCCGCCCGGGAAGCGCGGTGCTGGACGTCGGCGGTCGCGACGGCGACCTGCGGAAATACTTGCCCCCCGACGTCAAGTACCAGGGCCTGGACATCGCTCCGGAGTTCGCGGGGCCCGACATCCTGATTCACGACATCACCACCGGCCTGCCGTTCCCCGACCGGTCGTTCGACTACGTGTTCATGATCGAGGTGCTCGAGCACACGCCGACAGCCTACAACACCGCCGGCGAGATCCACCGCGTGCTGCGTCCCGGGGGCCTCTGGGTCGTGTCGGTGCCGAACCCCTATCACGTGAAGGAGATCATCTGGAATCTCTTCCACGTGCCCGACAAGTGGGGGCATATCTACAGCTGGACTCGCCAGACGATCACGCGTCTCGGAGAGATGAACGGGTTCCGGCTGGAGGACTGGGGCGGCACGTACTTCTACCCGCCCATTCCTGCACCCTGGCTCCTCGCGCGATCGGTCGTCTACAAGTTCGTCAAGACCTGAGCCCTGCGCTGATCCGCCTCCCTGGTACGAGCGCCCGGCCCTGGCTCTGGGCCATCCAGGGCCTCGTCACGCTGGCGGTCGTGGTCTTCGTGGGCCGGTCCATCGCCCGCAACTGGGCGGAGTTCCGCTCGCTCCATGTCACCCTGACGGTCGCACCCGGGTGGATCGCCGCGTCGGCCGGAATGGTCCTCCTGACGTACGCGATGCAGGTCGAATCCTGGCGCCGCATTCTGGCTGGTTGGGGCGAGCGACTCGCCTTTCGCCCGGCCGCCCGCACCTGGAGCCTCGCCAACCTCGGCCGCTACGTCCCCGGCAAGGTGTGGAGCGTGGCCGGCCTCATGGTGCTGGCGCAGCGGGCGGGCGTCCAGGCAGGCCCGGCCGCTGCGTCCGCCTTCGTGATTCAGGCGGTGACGCTCGGGAGCGGGGTGGCGGTGGTCGCCGCGGCGGCGCCGCACAGCGCTCCGCCGTTGCGCCTCGCGCTCGCAGGGCTCGTCGCGGTCAGCACCATAGCCGTCCTGGTGTGGCGCCCTACGGCCTTGTGGCTCGGACGGCTGGTGAACGCGGCCACGCCGCTCGAGCCCCTCACCCTGTCGGCCGTGCTCGCGGGGGCCGTCCTCACCGTGCTGAGCTGGTGCACCTACGGCGCGGCACTCTGGATGCTCTCCCGCGGGCTCGTGCACGACGCCGCCCTGCCGCTCGCCACCGCTATCGGGGCCTTCACGCTCGGCTATATTCTCGGCCTCCTGGCCCTGTTCGCACCAGGCGGGGTAGGGGTCCGCGAGCTGGTGCTCATCGGCCTGCTGGCACCGTCCCTCGGGAGCGGAGGGGCTGTGGCGGTGAGCGTGGCATCCCGCGTACTCTTGACGCTCATGGAAGCCGCCGCCGCCTTGTTTACCCTTCCGTTCCGCCACCGTCCCGGGGAATCTCTCAGGTGAGCGAGCTCGAGCCCGCAGCCCCCGCATACGAGCCGCGGCGTCCCACGCTCCTCGCCCTGGCGGCGTTCACCATCTGGCCGGTGCTGCTCTCGCTCCCGATGCTCGGCGGTTTGTGGCTCGCCAGCCCGACAAGCGACCAGTACCTGTCGGGGATCCCGTTCCACGCGTGGGGAGCCGAATGGTACAAACGCATGGGTCACCTGCCGCTGTGGGACCCGGAGGTGTTCGGTGGCCTCCCGTTCGTCGCCGCGGGACACGGCGACATGTTCTACCCGACGTGGCTGCTGCGCTTCGTCGTGCCTGCCACGACCGCGGGCAACGTGAGCTTCTTCGTGCATTACATCCTGGCCGGCCTGTTCACCTACCTGCTGCTCCGGCGCCTGCGCGTTGGGTGGATCGGCTCCGTGATCGGGGGGCTGGCCTACGAGCTGTCGGGGCTGATCGCGTCGTATCCATCTCCGGGTCACGACGGGAAGCTCTTCGCCTCCGCCATGCTCCCCCTGATGCTGCTCGCGCTGGTGCTCGCACTGCGCGACCGTCGCTGGGAAGGCTACCCGCTCCTGGGTGTGGCGACCGCGCTCACGCTGCTCGGCCATTTCCAGCTGGCATATTACTCGCTCATCGCCGCGGGGCTGTTCGCCCTGTACCTCACGTTCGAGGAATCGGGCGACAGCAGGGCAGGGGAGCGAGGCCTGCGGCTCGGCCTGGCCCTCGTGGCCGTACTGATCGCGTTCGGCGTCGCGGCGATCCAGATCCTGCCGTTCTTCGAGTACATCCCGTTCTCGCCGCGGGCCCAGGGCTACCACGGGTTCGAAGGCTCAACGTCGTACGCCATCCCGTGGAGCCACGTCCCCGAATTCTTTCTCAAGAACTTCGTCGGCTCGACGCCGCGCGGAACGTATTGGGGCGCGAACCCGCTCAAGCTGCATTCCGAATACCTCGGCCTGCCCGTGGTCGCCTTGGCCGTGTGGGGCGCGGGGGCGCGCGAACGCCGACGGCTGGTCCTCTGGGCCGGCGCCATCGGACTCCTCTTCCTGCTGGTCAGCCTGGGCGCGGCCACGCCGTTCTACCAGCTGTGGTGGGCCGTCATGCCGCTCGTCAAGAAAACCCGCGCGCCGGGACAGGCGTTTTTCGTGGTCGCGCTCGTCACCGCGGTGTTCGCCGGTCTCGGAGTCGAACGCGCCCTGGCGGAGAGCAGCCGCCGGGCTGCGACCCCGGCGCTGATCGTCAGCGGCGTGGTCGTACTGCTCGGCCTCGCGGGCGTGTTCGGCCACCTCGCCGAGAGCCTCGCGGCGGGACTGCAAGCGGTCACCGGACGCAATACGGTCGCCGCGGCGCAGTCGGCTCAGTCCGCCATCCTGTGGGGGGCCGTCTCGAGCGGGCTTGCCCTGGTCGGCGTCAGCGCGGTGCTCGCGTACGGATCGGGTCGCCTGACGCCGCGGCTCCAGGCACTCGCGCTGGTGCTGGTCCTCGGCACCGATCTGTGGCTCAACGCGCACCCGTTCTGGAGCTACATGAAGCCGTACGGCCGCGATCCGCTCATCGACCACGTCGCCGCCACGCCTCCGCCATATCGCGTCCTCGACTTGGGTGCCTATCCCGGGTCGGTGCTGGCGACGTTCGACGTCCCGCAGGTCCTGGGCTACCACGGCAACGAGCTGCGTTACTACGACGAGCTGCTGGGCGGCAAGAACGAGTGGAAAAACCTCGGGTTCCTGCCGCTCTGGGACCTGCTGGCGGTTCGCTACGCGATTGCGCCGGCGAACGCGCGCAACGTCGACTCGATCCCCGGCTTCCGCCGAGTCATGGACACGGTGCCGATCCTGAACGGCGACGCCGGGCGGGCCCGCCTGTTTGAGCGCCTCGCCCCGGCGCCGTACGCCCGGGTCGTTCCCGCCGCGATCAAGGTGGACTCGGCAGCCATCATCCCGACGCTGCTCCATCCGCGCATGGACTACGCGCGGCTCGTGCTCTTCACAAACGATCAGCCGATCACGCCCGAGCCGCTGAAGCAGATGGAGCTGCCCCCGCCGAGCCCCTCGCGTGCCGCGGTGACCGCGTGGCAACCGGGGCGCATGACCGTGACGCTCGACCCCGCACCCACCCACGCCAGCTACCTGCTGATCGCGGAGAACTGGTATCCCGACTGGGAAGCCACAACCGACGGCCAGCCCGCCCGGGTACTGCGCGGCGACTACAGCCTGATGACGATCGCGGTTCCGGCCGGGGCGAAGCGCGTGGAGCTCACGTTCCGCTCGAAGCTCTACGAGCGTGGCAAGGCGATCACCCTGGCGTCGCTGGCCGTACTCCTGCTAGCCGCCCTCGCCACGGTGGTGCCGCGGCCTGCCCGGCATGCGTGAGCGGGGCCTGGTCGTCATCCCCACCTACAACGAGGTTGGAAACATTCCACACCTCGTCCCCCAGGTCTTGGCTCAGGACCCGCGCCTCGAGATCCTCGTGGTGGACGACAATTCTCCGGACGGCACCGGCCGACTGGCCGAGGCGCTGGCCACGAAGGAGCCGCGGCTGCACGTGCTGCATCGGGAGGTGAAGCTCGGTCTCGGTACCGCGTACATCACCGGCTTCAAGTGGGCCCTCGAGCGGGGCTATGACTACGTGTTCGAGATGGACGCCGACTTTTCCCACGATCCGGAGCACTTAAAGGAGTTTCTCAAGGTCGTGCCCCAGGCCGACTTGGTGCTGGGATCGCGCTACCTCAAGGGAAGGGTGACGGTCGTCAACTGGCCAATGGGCCGCCTGGTGCTATCGTATTGTGCGAACATCTACGCCCGCTGGATCACCGGCCTGCACATCTGGGACCTGACGGGCGGCTTCAAGTGCTTTCGCAGGCGCGTGCTCGAGACCATCGATCTGTCCCAAGTGCGTTCCAATGGGTACGCGTTTCAAATCGAAATGAGCGTGAGGGCATGGCGCAAAGGGTTCACCCTAAAGGAAGTCCCGATCGTGTTCGTCGACCGAGCCGAGGGGCAAAGCAAGATGAACCGGGCGATCGTCCGGGAGGCGGTGTGGATGGTGCCCCGGCTGAGACTGATGGCCTGGTTCGGCCGGATCTAGTCGGGACGCCGATCTACAAAATGACGGGGTCGGGGAATGACTTCGTCATGGTGGACGCCCGCCACACGGCCCCTGACGACTGGTCCGTCGAGGACATCCGCGCGGTGTGCGCCCGCCACACGGGTGTCGGCGCGGACGGGCTCGTGTTTGTCGGGCCCGGATCGCGGTCCGATGCGGTCCGCATGGTCTACTACAACTCGGACGGCTCGCGCGCTGCCATGTGCGGCAACGCCGCCCTGTGCAGCACACGGCTCGCCGCGCGGTGGGGCCTCGCGAACCCCCAGCACATGACCCTCGAAACGGACGCCGGCACCTACCAAAGTCGGTGCGTGAGCGAGGCCGAGCGCGCCGAGCTGCATCTCGCCCCCGTCCGGGCCCCGGCGCCGGTGCCGGGCCTCCGGACAGTCCCTGGAGAGCGACAGATCGTACTGGGCACGGTCGGGGTGCCGCATGTGGTCGTCCTGGTGGCGGACGTGGACCGCGTGGATGTGGCGACGCGCGGCAAGGCGCTGCGGTTTGACCCGGCCGTGGGGCCCGCAGGTGCCAACGTGAACTTCCTCTCGCCCGATGGCTCGGGCTCAGATTGGCGCATGCGCACCTACGAGCGGGGCGTGGAGGACGAGACGCTGGCGTGCGGGACGGGTGCCGTGGCGGCCGCCTGCGCACTCGCCGAATGGGGGCTGGCACGGTCGCCCGTGACCTTCAGGACCCGGAGCGGCCGCCAGGTTGAGGTTCGGGTGCGGAAGGTCGGGGCGGACCTGTACGACGACGTGTGGCTTGGGGGGGAGGCGAGACTGGTCTTCCGAGGCGTGATCAACTAGGGGCTTCTCCACATTTCAACCGCCATCAACTTAACATAACATATCTTATACGAAGTTCTCGTTCGTACAAGCCTTATTGTGACGGAGTTGCCACACCCCCTTTGGTCAGCTCTCCCAGTCGCACCTTTGCCTCACCGGCGGTGCTTGTGGAGTCGAGGCGGTCCACGATCGTCCGATATGCGGCAACCGCTCGCGCCGTGTCGCCGGCCCCGAGCCAGGCTCGCGCGGCATCCGAGAGGAACTGGGCCCGCAGGAACGGATACTGGGCGTCGTCCGCCGCCGCCTGGTAGGCAGCAGCGGCCTCCTTGGGTCGCAACGCGTTCTCGTACGCGGCGCCCAGCAGCCCGTACGCCTGGGCGCGGAAGTACCGATCCGCTTTGGGAGCGTACCGCTGCAGCACATCGATCGCCTGTTGCGTCTGACCCTGGGCGAGGCGCACCTGCGCCAGCAGAATACTGCCTTCGTCGGCGGCGCGAGTGCCGGAATAGTTTTCCACCACCTGCGACAAAACGCTCGCCGCGAGGGGGTAGTTCTTCGACTCGAGCGCCAACCGCCCCTGCTGGAGCTGCCGGCCGGCGCTCTGTTCCGCAGTCTTGGCAGACAGGAGGCTCCACCCGAAGAGCGCCGCGGCGACCGCGAGCGCGGCGCCGGCATATCCGGCCGCCCGCTTGTGACTCTTGATCCACTCCGTGAGCCACGTCAGCGCGTTGGACTCCCCGTCCCTGGAGCGTCCCGCCGTCGTCGCCGTCGTCGCCATGAGTGCCATACACCGTTGTGGAGGGTTTGGAGGTTGGTGGAGGTTGGGGGGTCCTGCACAACCTCCTCAACCTCCACGCACCTGCTTCAGTCGTGCCCCTGGGGTGACTCGAACACCCGGCCAACGGTTTAGGAAACCGCTGCTCTATCCACCTGAGCTACAGGGGCTAAACGTCGCAATGTAGGGTGGTTACGCGTAGTGTAGCAAGGCCTCGATCCGCTCGTTCCGAAGCCGCTCTCGGCCCTTCAGTGGATCGAGCTCGATCAAGAACGTGAAACCAACGACCTGCGCCCCGTGCGCCCGCACCAACTGCGCCGCCGCCCTGGCCGTGCCGCCGGTCGCCAGCACGTCGTCTACAATCAACACGCGGTCGCCGCCGGCCACCGCGTCGCGATGCATCTCCAGCGCATCGGTGCCGTATTCCAGGGCGTACTCCACCCTTCCCCTGGGGGCGGGAAGCTTGCCCGGCTTCCGGATGGGCACGAGGCCCGCCTCGAGCGCGAGCGCGATCGGGGCACCGAGCAAGAACCCACGCGACTCGATCGACACGACGCGCGTCACCTCCATCCCGCGGAACGGCGCCGCCATCAGCTCGACGGCCCGGCGGAACGAGCCGGGATTGAGCAGCAGGGGCGTGATGTCCCTGAACAGGATCCCCGGCTTGGGAAAGTCGGGGACATCGCGGATCCCCTGGTAGAGCTCCTGGATGGTGACTGGCTGGCTCACGCGGGCACTCTCTAACTATTTGATGTCGAAGCCGTTCGGCATCGAGACTTCATGTGGAACGTCGAATTTGTCCACACGCTCGACATGCGCCGCTGCGGGCCCGCGCGCGAGGGCGCGCTCCAGCGCGGCCACGTCCGTTTCCGGCCCGTCAGCTATCACCTCGACCGATCCGTCGCGCAGGTTGCGGGCGAGCCCCCGGAGCCCCAGGCGCTCGGCCTCGCGCCAAACGAACCAGCGGAATCCCACGCCCTGGACTCGACCGTGGACGACAAACCGCGTGGCGGCCAGGGGGCCCTACCCTTGCCGGCTCTGCGCCGCGCGCCGGCGGTGCCACCAGATGTACAGCGTCGCGATCAGCGCCAACACCGGCAACACGACGAGCAGGGCTCGCCCGGTGTAGCGCTTCGCCTCCTGGTTGAGCACCTCGAGGATCACGTCCTCGCGGCTTCCGATGAACCAGCCGATGCATGTCAGGATGGTGCACCAGACGAGCGCACCCAGCCCGGTGAACACCACGAACCGGCCCAGCTGCATTCTCGCGATCCCGGCCGGTATGGAGATCAGGTGCCGCACGACCGGGAGCATCCGTCCCAGGAACGTGCTGATCTCGCCGTGGTCCGCGAAATACCGCTCCGACCGATCGAGGCCCCGCTCGGTGATGAGCACGTACTTCCCCAGGCGCAGGAAGAACGCGCGCCCCAGCCAGCACGCGAGCCCGTAATTCGCGAGGGCCCCGAGGATGCTCCCCAGCACGCCGCACGCGACGGCAAGGCCGAAGCTCATTTCCCCCTTTGCCGCGAGATAGCCCGCGGGCGGCATGACCAGCTCGCTCGGGAGCGGCAGGATCGACGACTCGACCGCCATGAGCGCGACGATCCCGAGGTATCCCATCCCGCGGAACAGGTCCAGCAGCCACTGGATGAACGATTCAAGCATCGAATCCGTGCTCTCCGACCAGCGGGACGAACCGTGCGGTGCCGAGGGGTGTGTGACGCAGCTCCGGGCCCCGCGCCACGCGCTCGACCAGAGTGAGGAGCTGCGCGCCACGCTCGCCCAACGGAATCAGCAGCCTCCCGTCCGGGGCCAGCTGTTCGACGAGCGGCGGCGGCACCTCGGGTCCGCCCGCAGCCACGAGGATCGCCTCGTACGGCGCGTAGGCGCTCCACCCCAGGGTGCCGTCGCCCAGCAGCACCGAGACGTTGGTCACGCCGGCCTCGCGCAGCGCCGCCTGGGCCGCGATGGCCAGCGCCTCCACGCGCTCGACCGAGAAGACCGTGCCCGCCAGAGCCCCGAGCAATGCCGTCTGGTACCCCGAGCCGGTGCCGATCTCGAGCACGCGCTCCTTCCCCCGCAGTCGCAGCGCTTCGAGATAGCGCGCCTGCATGAGCGGTTGCGAGATGGTTTGCCCGTTGCCGATCGGGAGCGCCGTGTCTTCGTAGGCGCGATGCCGTACGGCGGCGGGAACGAACAGGTGGCGCGGCGTCTCGGCGAATGCCTTGAGCACCGCAAGGTCGCCAATCCCGCGGGCCCGCAGCGTCTCGACCAGCCGCGCGCGGTAGCCCGCGTAGGTGTCGGCGGACCCCGTCAGTCGCCGGGGAGCCATTGGCGCACCACCTCGATCAGCCCGTAGTTGGTCATGTCCATGTGGAGCGGTGTGACCGAGATGTAGCCGTCGCTGGTAGCGCGGAAATCGGAGTCCGCGTCGCCGCTCCAGGTGATGCGACCGCCGCCGATCCAGTAGATCTCCTTGCCCCACGGGTCCTTCATCAGCGCGATCTCCTCACTGAACACCCGGCTGCCGAGATGCGTCACCTTCACGCCTTTCACCTGGTCCCCGGGGAGGGCCGGAAGATTGATGTTGAGCAGCGTCTCTTTCGGGAAGTCCTTCACTTCCACGATGCGCTGGAGCAGCGTCCGCAGGCCGTCCCTGTGCGTCTCGAGCATCTCCAGATCCGACCCCGCGTACGAGACGGCGATGCTCGGGATGCCGGCCACGAGGCCCTCCATCGCCGCGGCCACGGTGCCCGAGTAGAACACGTCCTCTCCCATGTTCTGGCCGTGGTTGATGCCCGAGATCACGAAGTCGGCCTTCTGGGGCATCAGCATGCCGATGGCAAGCAGCACGCAGTCGGTGGGGGTGCCGTCCACCTGAAACGCGCCATCCGGCCGTCGCGTGGCGTGCAGCGGGCGGTGCAGCGTGAGCGAGTGCGACGTGCCGCTCTGCTCCCGATCGGGGGCCACAACGGTCACCTGGCCGATCGACCCGCACACCTCCCCCAGGACGGCGAGGCCGCGGGCGAGGATCCCGTCGTCGTTCGAAATCAGGATGTTCATCGCGGTCCGAAGATGATCTCGCGGCCGTAGCGCGTGAAGATGCGTGCCAGCCGCCATGTGTCCACCCAGTACCCGAAATGGCTGGGGCGCCCCCCGTACAGCGTCGGCACCGGCACGGAGCACACAGGACAGCCCCGCGCGAGCGCCGCGAGCAGGAATGCCGCTTCGAAGTCGTAAGCCTGCTCCGCCGGTCGGATCACCTCGGCGATGTGGCGGGACAGGGCCCGGAAGCCGGTTTGCGCGTCGGGGACCGCCAGGCCCCCGATGCGGGACGCGAGCGCCGCCGACAGCCAGTTAGCGCAGCGCCGTCCCCACGGCATCGCACCGGAGCGCGCTCGGGCCCCCAGGACCAGATCCGCGTCTCCGCGCGCCACCGGAGCCACCAGCCGGGGGATCTCCTCCGGCGGGTGCTGACCGTCGGCGTCGAGTGTGACGATCACCCCCGCCCCGCCCTCGAGGGCCGCTCCGATGCCGGTCGCCAACGCGGCCCCCTTCCCACGGTTCCGGGGGTGCACGAGCACCACCACGCCCGGCCCCCTTCCCTGGTCCCCCGTCCCGTCCGTTGACCCGTCGTCTACCACGTAAACGGTC
>DATHGL010000161.1:0-3063 GCA_035317625.1 Gemmatimonadales bacterium
CGACGTGGTGGCGCGTACCAGCGCGGCTGGCGCTTTGGTCACGTCATCGAGCTCGCCGATCGCGCTCGCGGCCTCGCGCCGCACGTCCCCGTCCTGGTCGCCGAGCGCCCGGGCCAGCGGTTCGACCGAACGCGCCAGGCTCAACTCGCCCAGGGCACGGGCGCATTGCCGCCGCACCTCCGGGTCGGGATCGTTGAGGAGCAAAAGCTCAATCGGCGCCACCGCGGACCGCTCGTGCAGGTCGGCGAGCGCGCTCACCGCGGCCCGCCGGACCGCCGCATTCCGGTCGGTGAGCGCGCCGACCAGCGCGGCACCGACGCGCGGGCTCTTCATGCGGCCTAAAGCCTCCGCAGCGGTGGCCCGCATGACTGGATCGGTGTCCCGGAGCAGCGGCAAAACGTCCTTCGCGTAACCGGCGTCCTCGAACTGACCCAGGGCCCAGGCACTTGCCAACCGCACTCGCGGTGACGGCGAATGCACCGCGCCCTGCAACGCCCGAGCCGACGCGGGATCTTGAATCTCTCCCAGGGCCCACGCGGCCATGGCCGCGGGTCCCGCCGCGGTATCGGCGAGGCGGCGTTCGAGGTCGGCACGCGCCTCGCGCCGCTCGCCGACGCCCGCGGCATACGCGGCGCTCTCGCGAATCCTGGGTGACGCATGCTCGAGCAAACTGCCGAGCACATTAGCGGACACGGCGCTCTGCCCCAGCAATTTCGCGGCAACCCGCCGCACGCACTGGTTGTCTGTGCCGAGCGTCGCGACCAGGAGCGCAATCGCCCGGGGATCGGTGATGTGCCCGGCGAGGGAGTCTTTCGCTCCCTGGACGTTGGGTGCGTCGTCGAAGCGGCCCAGGCGCCCCGATTCGCCGCCCATCCAGAAGTTGCCGAGCTGGTCGCCGATCAAGTCGCAGATCACGGGATCGGTGTGGGCGAGCGCGGCGAGCAGGGTCGCCACGCGGGCGGAATCGGCGCCGGGCCGCCCCCCCCCGGGGCCCCCGCCCCCAGCCGCCAACGAGAGGACCAGGAGGTAGAGGGCGCGGATCATGGATCCTGCCCCAGGGCTTCGGCCGCGGCGCGGCGGACCTTGGGATCGGGCGACTGCAGTGCCGCTTGCAGCGCCTGGCGGGCCACGGGGTCGGCGATGTGGCCCAGGGCTTCGGTGGCGGCTTCGCGCACGTCGCCTCTGGGGTCGTCGACGAGCCGGCGCAGCGCGGGAATCGCGGCGATCACCGAGCGCTCGCCCGCGAGCTCGGCGGCGCGCTGGCGGACGTCGGCGTTCGCATCCTTGATGAGGTTCAAGAGCGTCGCTTCGGCGATCGGCGCTTTGAGATCGTTGAGTGCCCCGAGCGCCGCCTGGCGGACGTCCGGGTTGGCGTCGCTCAACGCTTCGGTGATGGCGGTGGCGCCGCTCTGCTCGCCCAGGTTGCCCAATGCTTGCACGACGGCGCTGCGCACGTCGGACGACGGATCGTGAATCAGCCGGGCGATGGCGCTGCCCGCTGAGCGGGCGTGGAGGTGCTCGAGCAGATTGACCGCCTCGTGGCGCACGTCGGCGGCGGGGTCGTCCAAGAGGGCCACGACCGGCGCCGACGGCACGCCCTGGTCCCAGTGCGACAGGGCGGAGAGCGCGTTGTGCTTCACGTCGGCGACGGGGTCCTTGAGCAAGCCCGCAATCGGGCCGATGGCTCTCGGGTCTTCGAGGTCGGCCAGCGCGTCCACCGCCGCCGAGCGCACTTCGGCATCGGAGTCCGCGAGCACCGCGATGAGGGGCTGGACGGCGCGGAGATCGCCGAGCTGTCCGAGCGAGTGGGCAGCGGCGCGACGCACGCCGGCGTTGTCGTCCTTGAGGCGGGCGATCAGGGCGTTGACCACGGTGGTGTCTTCGTTCGTGGCCGCGGCCGCCGGTTTGCGAACGACGACCGGCGCCGCTGCGCTCTGGGTCGGCGTTGCCGTCGGCGCGGTCGTCGTTCCAGACGCCGTCACGGCTGCCACTCCCTGGGAGACGCGTGGGGCGGCGGCGATGGTCACGACCACGCCCAGCGCGGCGGCGAACGCCCAACCGCGCCGTGATGCGGGACTCGAGGGCAGTCGTCCGTCGAGCAGGCGGGCGATGCGCGAGACCAGCAGCGAGCGCCGCTCGGCGAGGCCCGCCACCGGCACGCCCAGGGGCGACGCCTGAATCCATTCGGCCACCGTGGCCAGACACTTCGCGAGCGAGACTGCCGATCCGGTCTTCCGCATGGCCCATTCGTCGCTCAGGTATTCCGCCGCCGTCTCGAGCTCGCGGCGCGCGAGCCGGTCGAGCGGCTGGAAGAAGAAGACGCGCTCGATCAGGCTCGCGCCCGCGAGCCAGAGGGAATCGCGCCGCGCCAGATGGGCCAGCTCGTGCGCCAGCATGCTGCGCTGCTGGTCGGCGCCGAGCTCGGACAGCGCCAGCTCCGGCACGCAGATCTCGGAGAGACCGAGGGCCACGGGGCTCGAGATGGTCCGGGCCATGGTGAGGCGAACGGGGCGGCGGTATCCGGTGGTGCGCTTGAGATCGATGAGCGTGGCGGCGAGCGGTCCGTCGCTCACGGCCCGGCGGTCGGCGAGGCGGCCGACCAGGATCAAGCGCCGCGGGACGTAATAGAGGGACGACGCGAGCGCGACTGCGGCCCAGAGGAGCACGACCACCAAGGCCAGCGAGGGACCTCCAACCCCGGGCTCGCGCCCGGGGTCAGTTGCCCTGGGGTTGCGCCCGGGGTCAGTTGCCCCGGGGTTGCGCGCGGGGTCAGTTGGTGCCGCTGCCTCAACCCCGTGCTTGCGCCCGGGGTCAGTTGGCGCCGTCGGTGGATTAACGGGGACGGGCTGGTGCAGGGTGACGGGCAGCGTCATCGCCGCGGAGGTCGAAAGTCGGAGGCGCGACTGAATGGTGCCGGTCACGAGACTTGCCAGGAGCGCCACTTTCCAGAGGAGGTCGGAGGCCGCGGGCGCGAGACGCCGGCGCCGGGTCACGAGCCATGCGGCGCCCAGGAGCACCGAGCTGTGCATCAGGTACGTGAGGAGCCAGGCGAGCAGGCTGGAG
>DATHGL010000162.1:0-6530 GCA_035317625.1 Gemmatimonadales bacterium
CCCCGCGGCTGACGCTGATCGTCGCCGATCGATAACGCAGGACACGAAGCGCATCCTTACCGGGAGGAGTACTGCGTGGGTCGGAAGGTGCTGGTCACTGGCGGCGCGGGGTTCATCGGATCGCATGTCGCCGCCGCCTACGTGGCGGCGGGCGACGACGTGACCGTCCTCGACGACCTGTCGAGCGGCGCGATGGCCAACGTGCCGAGCGGCGCCCGCTTCGTGCGCGCCGACATCCGGTCGCCCGAGGCGCGGGCGCTGCTGGCGTCCGGTGGGTTCACGCTGCTGAACCACCACGCCGCCCAGGTGGACGTCCGGATCTCGGTCGCCGACCCGGTGCGGGACAGTGACATCAATATTCTCGGCCTGCTCAACCTGCTCGCGGGCGCGGGCACGGGCGGCGTGCGTCGCGTCATCTTCGCGTCCTCCGGCGGGGCGGTGTACGTCGAGCACGGCCGGCTCCCGCACGGCGAAGCCGCCGCCAAGCTGCCGCTCTCGCCGTATGGCAGCGCCAAGCTCGCGTGCGAGTACTACCTGGCGACGTTCGCGCAGCTGTACGGGTTGGAGTCGGCGGTCTTGCGGTACAGCAACGTGTACGGGCCGCGCCAGAACGGCGCGGGCGAAGGCGGCGTGGTCGCCGTGTTCGCCCACCGGCTGGCCGCGGGTGAGCCCGTGACGATTTTCGGCGACGGACGGCAGACCCGGGACCTCGTGTACGCCGGGGACGTGGCCGAAGCGAACCTGTTGGCAAGCGAGTGCCGGCTGGGACCGCTCGGCGAGCTCGACGCGCGCGCCTTCAACATCGGCACCGGCATCGAAACCGGGGTGACCGAGCTGGCCGAGGTGCTGGCCGCGGCGCTGGGCCGCCGGTTGGACGCGCGCTACCAGCCGGCGCGTGCCGGGGAGCTGCGGCGCAGCGCCCTGGCGATCGACAAGGCCGCGGCAGAGCTCGGCTGGCGGCCGCGCACCCCCCTGCGGGAGGGGCTGGCGTCGACGCTCCGCGCCATCGTCGGACCCGATGGCGGCACCGCCGGTCCTGGCCCCGCGCGGGACAGCGGGGGCACCGGCCGGATGGGGTCGCGGCGCCTGCGGGCGGAGCCGGAGGCCAGGAGCGCCTGAGATGTGCGGCATCGTGGCGTACGTCGGCGCGCGCGACGCGGTCCCGCTGCTGTTGGAGGGGCTGCGGCGCCTCGAGTACCGTGGGTACGACTCGGCCGGCGTCGCGATCCAGAATGGCGCGGGCATCGTCGTTTCGAAGGTGGCGGGTCGGGTCCCTCAGCTGCAGGCGCTGCAGGCGCGCGAGCCGATGCGCGGCACCAGCGGGATCGCCCACACGCGCTGGGCGACGCACGGCGCGCCGACCCAGCACAACGCGCATCCCCACGTCGACTGCACCGGGCGCATCGCCCTCGTCCACAACGGCATCATCGAGAACGCCGAGGTGCTGCGCGCCGCGCTGGAGCGGGCGGGCCATCGGTTCACCACCGAGACGGACACCGAGGCGCTGGCGCACCTGATCGAAGATGCGTCGGGTGCGACGCTCGAGGAGCGGGTCATCGCGGCGCTGGCGCTCGTGGAAGGCACGTACGGCCTGGCGGTGATGTCCGCCGACGAGCCCGGCAAGCTCGTGGTGGCGCGGCGCGGCTCGCCGGTGCTGCTCGGGATCGGCGAGCAGGAGCTGTTCGTGGCGTCCGACGCGTCGGCGGTGCTCGAGCACACCCGCCAGGTCGTCTACCTGGACGACGGCGACATCGCGGTGCTCACGCCGGGCGCGTTCCACGTGATCGACAGCGAGTCGCACGTGCAGCTGCGTGAGGTGGACGCCATCGCGTGGGGGCTGAGCGAGATCGAGCTGGGCGGCTATCCCCACTTCATGCTGAAGGAGATCAGCGAGCAGGCCGAGACGGTGCGGGCGACGCTGCGGGGGCGGCTGCCGCCCGATCAGGGCACGGCGCGGCTCCACGGGCTCAACCTGCCGCCCGCCGCCTGTCGCGAGATCCAGCGCGTGGTGATCGTGGCGTGCGGCACGTCGTGGCACTCGGGGCTGGTGGGACGCCATCTCATCGAGGACCTCGCCCGCATTCCGGTGCAGGTCGAATACGCCTCCGAATACCGCTACCACCAGCCCCTCGAGCTGCCGGGCACGCTCACGATCGCCATCTCGCAGTCGGGCGAGACCGCCGACACGCTCGAGGCGATGCGGGCGGCGCGGGCGGCCGGGTCGCGGGTCGTGGGCATCGTGAACGTCGTCGGCAGCAGCATCGCGCGCGAGGCCGACGGCGGCATCTACCTGCACGCCGGACCGGAGATCGGGGTGGCCTCGACCAAGGCCTTCACCTCCCAGATCGTCGCGTTGGCGCTCTTGGGGCTGTACCTGGGGCGGGAGCGGGGGCTGAGCGAAGCGCGCGGGCGCGAGCTGGCCTGCCGCCTCATCCAGCTGCCGCAGCTCGTGACCCGGACGCTCGCGTTGGAGCCGCAGGTGAAGGTGCTGGCGGAGCGCATGGCCGCGGCGCCGAACGCCCTGTACCTGGGGCGCGGCGTGAATTTTCCAGTCGCGCTGGAAGGGGCGCTCAAGCTCAAGGAGATCAGCTACATCCACGCCGAGGGCTATCCCGCGGCGGAAATGAAGCACGGGCCGATCGCCCTGATCGACGAGAACATGCCCGTGGTGTTCGTGGCGCCGCGCGACGAGGTGTACCGGAAGGTCCTGTCCAACATGAACGAGGTGCGGGCGCGCGGCGGCCGCATCATCGCGATCACCACCGAGGGCAACGGCATGCTGTCGGGTCTGGCGGACGCCGAGCTGCGGGTTCCCGCGACGCTGCCGCTGCTCTCGCCGGTGCTCACGACCATCCCGCTACAGCTGCTCGCCTACCACAGCGCGGTGCTGCGGGGCTGTGACGTGGACCGGCCGCGCAACCTCGCCAAAAGTGTGACCGTCGAGTAGCAGCGGGAGCAGGGAGCAGGGAGCAGTACCTTCCGCTGCCTAGGAGCGTCCGGCTCCCTGCTCCGTGCTCCCTCTCAGAGTGAACAGCGCGATCTCCGGCGGGCAGAACAGCCGCGCCGGGATCGCCACCGTGCCGATGCCGCGCGACACGTACAGCGGCGCCAGCGTGTCGCGGTACCAGCCGGCCACGAACCGGCCGCTCCCCGTGGGCGTGTAGGGCGTCCAGCCTGGCAGCCGCACCTGGCCGCCGTGCGTGTGCCCCGCGAGGATCGCGGCGGGGCGGGGAAATCGCTCCCGTGGGATGGCGTCCACGAAGCCGGGTGCGTGCACCAGCCAGAGCGCCGGGTCGGCGCGGTCGAGCTCGCGGACCGCCGTGGCCACGTCGGGCTCCCCCCGCACCGGATCATCGATTCCCACCACCGTGAGTGCCGCGCTCCCGATCCGCACCCGCGCGCTCGAGTTGTACAGCAGCTCCACGCCCGCTCGCCCGTACGCCTGCTCGGCGGAGCCCCGACCGATGCCGGCGTCGTGCTCCCAGTTGCCGAGCGTCGCGAACGTCGCGCGGCTGCCGCGGGCGTCCCGCGCCCAGGTGACCAGGGTGTCGAGGTCCGAGCGGTGGTTGCAGATGTCGCCGATCAACACCACCACGTCGGGGCGCTCGCGCTCGAGCCGCGCGAGTGCGGCGCGCGCCGGGGCGGGGACGCCGTCGCTCAGATGGACGTCACTGACGCAGGCGAGGCGCAGGCCCGCGAGGCTCGGGGCCAGGCCGGGGACGGGGAGGTCATGGCGCGTGATCTCGAGGGCGGTCGGCTCCACCAGGAAGCCATCGCCCAGAGCGCCGACCCCGGCAGCGCCGACCGCAGCGGCGGTCACGCCGAGGAAGCGGCGGCGCGTGAGAGGGTGAGACATGGGCGGAAAGCTAAGGGTGACTCGCTAGCCGCCGAACCCCTGGATCCAGTTCTGCCCCCCCAGTCCCTTGGCGGTGCGCAGCGCCGTCGTGGCGCGCGCCAGCAGCTTCTTCGGCTCGATGGCCGTGTAGCGCGCGTTGGCGACGGCGTCGTAGCCGGCGCGGAGGCTGGGTGCCGCGCCTCCGGGCGCGGCGCTGCTGATGGCGCGCGCGACCCGCTCGGCGAACAGCACCGCACCGACGTGGTCGGTGCCGGGCGCGATCACGGCGAATTCGCCGGGACCCACCCGGCCGACCGCGTCGGAGCGCCGGCCGGTGCCGCGCAACACCTCCGCCACCAGGTCCACGGTGCGCGCGGTGCGCTCGTCCGCGGGCACCGGCGCGAACGCCAGGCAGGCGAGCGGCTCGGCGTGGTGGAACGCCTGGAGCGTCAGCTCCTGGGCGCGGAGCGCCAGCCCGCGCCGCGTGTAGAATCCCGACTCGTCGGTCATGGCGGTGTCGCGCCGCACGCGGTCGGCGTCGAGCTTCAGGAGCACGTAGGTGTCGAGCCGGGCCGCGATCTCTTCGGCGTGGAACGGGAGGGACAGGTATTCCCACACGCCGGCGCGCAGCGCCGCGTGGTGCTCGAGCGTGCTCGGTCGGCCCGCGGTAATAAGAAGGAGGGGCGTGCCTGGCCCCACCTGCGGGTCGGCCCGCAGCGCGCGGCTCGCGTCGAGCACGTCGATGTCGGGGAGCGACTGATCGAGCACCAGCACGTCGGGCGGGTCGGCGCGGGCCAGGTCGAGGGCCTGCGTGCCGGTGTACGCGCGGCGCACGGCATACCCGCGGCGCGCGACAAGCTGTTGCAGCTCGAGCGCCGCCGCGGTGTGGTGGCTCGCGATCAGCAGCCCGGGCGGGGTGGGGGATGGGGCCATCTGTTGATTCTACGTCAGACGCCCCGGCGGCGTGTGACGGGAGTCACGTCCCCGGTCCTCCGCGTGCCGACCGCTCTTCGGAAACGACCCTGACGTACTCGTCCAGCGCCGCCTGCCACCCCCGGAGCGGGGATCCTGCGATGCTCTGATACCGCGTGCAGTCCAGCACACTGAAGTGCGGCCGCCGGGCGGGGCGGGGCATGGCGGCCGTCGTGCAGCGTTCGACCACGGTCGGGAGGCCCGCGGCGGCGATGGCGGCCTGCGCGACCTGGAACCACGTCGCGGTGCCCTCGTTGGCGCAATGCACGGTGCGGCGCGCGTCGCACGCGATCAGCTTCCACAGGGCCGTCGCGAGGTCGGCGGCGTAGGTGGGGCGCCCATGCTGGTCGGCGACCACCTGCAGGGGCGACCGCTCCCGCGCGAGCCGCAGAATGGTGGCGACGAAATTCGGCCCACCGCTGCCGAACAGCCACTGCGTGCGCACGATGAGGTGCGCGTCGGGGAGGATCTCCCGGACCGCCCGCTCTCCCGCGAGCTTGCTCCGCCCGTACGCGGTGAGCGGACCGACAGGGTCGTCCTCACAGTACGGGCGGGTCGCCCGCCCGTCGAACACGTAATCGGTGCTGATCTGCAGCAGGCGGGCGCCCGTCTGGCGGGCGGCGCGGCCCAGGTTCCTCGGCCCCACCCTGTTGACACGCTCCGCCAGCTCCGGCTCTGCCTCGGCGCGGTCCACGTCGGTGTAGGCGGCACAGTTGACGATCCAGTCGGGTCGCTCGCGCGTCACCACGCGCTCGACGGCCGCACCGTCTTCGATGGCGAGGTCGGCATGGTGCAGCGCCACCAGCTGGACGGCGGCTGGCGCGACGCGCTGGATGGCGCGGCCCAGCATGCCTCCCGCGCCGCTAAGGAGGACTCGCACGCCGTCTCCTCATGAGATTTTGCCTGAACGCGCGCCTCAAGCTCGCGTCTAAGTGTCTGGCCGTCAAGCTCTTGGCATCGTACTTCCATCCATAATTGCCCCCATAGTGTTGCAGACCTGATACAACTCGAATGGTCTAGAGCCGCGAGCACTACTCTATCCGGGGCACGACTGTTGCGCTGTTACCCCGGGACAAAGTGACGTGGATCACACATTGAGCGTCGACTCTAGTCAAGTTGCGGTACTACTGATACGTTAGCCGTCCCTTGGTGGCCGGGGCTAGCCCTTGAGCCAAGCCTGATGGTCTTCAACCCGGGGAGTAGAGCCGTGCTGCTGGTCCGTAGTAAAGCCGAACACGAGCCACACCCGTCGGCGGTGAGCGCCGTGCGCGCGGTCCGGAATGCGTTCCGGGCAGCGGGCACCGCTGGCCGTGTGGATAACTGACGGGCATGGACCCCGTCCCGGGCGGAATGGTGCGCGAGGTGGCGATGCAAGGCGCCGCCGGTACCGCGACGCGGGAGCATCGTCGTTGGCCGCGGCCCGAGCCGCGTGTGCTGCACGACGCCTCTGATCTACATGTGGAGAAGCCGGGCGAGATGCGGCTGCGGCTGCAGCGCCGTGCGCCGGCCAACCTGCGGCATCATTTCCGGCTCGCCGTGGTGCGGTTCGTCGTGCTGGTGGTGGCGGACCTGGCCTCGTTTGGGGTGATGCGGGAGCTGGTCCGCGTGCTGCGAGAAAGTGCAGCCCTGGGCGATGCGGTGGCGGGTCGAGCGTACGCTCTCTTACCCCCGGGCATCCTGAACGGGTGGCAGTATGCGGCGGCTTTGTTCATGGGGTTGCTGG